>NZ_JBOICG010000775.1:0-9970 GCF_050739995.1 Pseudomonas sp.
GCGGTGGATCAGTCGACATCTTAGTTGACTGACACACTGTCATCGGGAGCAAGCCCCCTCCCACATTTGATCCCTGTATGCGTGTGACTACTCAGTAATCATCACCACGTTCGGTCACGTCCCGCTCCATCGGCTCCGCATTTGGGTCATACCCCACCGGGAATTTACCTTTGAGCGTCCAGGCGAAGGCGATGATCTCCGCCACTGTGCGATACAGCTCCTCCGGGATACTGTCCCCCAGTTCCATGCGCGCCAGCAGCTTCACCAACTCGGCATTCTCGTAGATAGGCACCTCATTTTCCCGCGCCAGCTTGAGGATGGCCTCGGCCAAGGCATCGTCGCCCTTGGCCGTGAGTGTCGGTGCCTGCTGGCCGTCGTACTTGAGGGCAATCGCCTGGCGGGGTGGGTTGGCGTTTTTCATGCGGTTTCATCCACCCAGCGTTGTTCCAATCCGGTTCGTGGCCCGCGCGGTGGGGGGCCGACGTGGCAATCCAGATCGCCCACATTGAGGCCGGAGGTCACCAAGCGCTCGCGCAGGCTGCCCAAATGGCTTTCGATCAAGCTGGCGGTGAATGGCCGCGTCGCCCATAACTGGCTGGACAGTTTGCCCTGGCTCAGTTGCGCTTGAACCTGCAACGGCCCCAGCGGCTCCATGTCGAACGCCAGTTCGACGCGCCAGAGCATCTGCTTGGGGTCTTTTTTCTCTTTGCGTTCGGGTTGGTCTTTGTCTGGCGCAGGCTCTTCACGTTGGAACTTGACCTGCAACGGCACGATGTCCTGCAAGGTGCGCATGGGGATTTCCAACTGCCAGGTGGTTTGTACGCGGCCGTCGGCGGTGGTGCCGGTCTGTTCCAGGCTCGACAACTGATGGCTCTGCAACCGCGAAACCGCGGCGGCGGCCAAGCGCAGCAGGTTTTCCAGGTCGCCTTCGCCTTCCAGGCGCTGCATCAGCCGATCCGGCAGCGGAAAGCCGGCGGGTGCTTGCCGGGCGCCGATCTGGCCAAGGGTGTTCAGCGGGTTACGCACGAAGTTGGGCAGCACCTGGGCCAGGGTATTGGCGGCGAGGATGGCGTTCAGGTTGGTGGGCGTGGGCAGGGCCGGCAGCAAGTCGGCGACCAGGCGCAGTAGCGCGCCCTTCATGTCCAGCGGAGGTATTTGCGGGTTTTGCCCGGCCAGCAACTTGGCTTCAAGAAAAGCGCCACTGTTCTGCACCAGTTGCGCCAGCACCTTGGGGTTGCTGACCTGGGCCAGGTCGGGCAGGGCGGCGAGCAAGCGGGCGGCAGCGGCGCGCAGGTCGGCGGAGGTGTTGTCGTCAGCCGGCAGGTTTTGCAGTGCAGTGAAGACTACATCCAGTGAGCCTTGGCGGCTTTGCTGGGTCGAGAGCTGCTGTGCGACCGCCAATTGATCCTTGAGCCCGCTCAAGGGTACGAAGTTCAGGGTTTGTGCATTTTGCACCACCGCGCTGAGCAAGCTGCCGACCCGCAGCGGCTGCGGGCTTTCCACCGTAAGGGTCGTGCCTGCCATGGCGTTATTCAGCACGCTCACCAGCGAGCGGTAGATCGCCGGTTGCGTGGCGCCCTGGGGCAGCATCTGGGTGGTCAGCACCTTGGCTTGCAGCAGGGTGCCCTCGGGCATTTGGGTGGTGTCGATGCGGGTGAGGGCGGCGACGTTGGCGCTCATGGCTTGTTGCAGGGTGATGGTCAGGTTGCCCGTTGGCGTCTGGCTCACCGCCACGTTGCTCCCCAACGGCAAAGGCTGGGCACTGTTGGCTTGGACTAACGTCTGACGACCGCCATCCAGAGTCAGCTTGAGCAGCAGTTGAAACGTATCGCCACCTTGTTTAAGCGCGAGCACTTCAGCGTTCACGGTTTTTCCAGGGTCGATCAGCCCTGTCTGCGGCTCCAGCAGTTTGAGCAACTCACCGGCCGGGGGCAGCGGGGCAGGCCCGGGCGCCGGGGTAGGAGGCAGCGGAGGAAGGTTGATCTCACCGGTCATCGTGCGCGTCGTCTCTGGGGAAATTGCCCTCTTTAGAGTAGGGCATCACATGTATAATGCCGCCCGTCTGTAGAGAGAGCGGTAAAAACCTCACAACTAATTGATCCAGCTCTCTAAACTCGGTCGCCAAAGCCGTTATTGTGCATCTCTCTATAACGGCCGCTGCACCGCCGACTTGAACCGTAAAGGCCCGCGATCTCTTGACCAGCCCTCTTCTTGAAGCCGTAGCGCTTGCCTGTGAACGCGACCTGCGCCTGCTGTTCGAACACCTCGAACTGCGGCTGACGGGTGGCGACATGGTGCAAATCAGCGGCCCCAACGGCAGCGGCAAGACCAGTTTGCTGCGTCTGCTGGCCGGGTTGATGCAGCCGACGGCAGGAGAGATTCGTCTCAACGGCAAGCCCCTCCACGAACAACGCAACGAACTCGCGCGCAACCTCGTGTGGATCGGCCACGCCGCCGGTATCAAGGATGTGCTGACCGCTGAAGAAAATCTCAGTTGGCTCAGCGCTCTGCATCATCCAGCCTCCCGCGACGCTATCTGGCAGGCTTTGGCGGCAGTTGGCCTCAAGGGTTTTGAAGACGTTCCCTGCCACACCTTGTCCGCTGGCCAGCAGCGCCGCGTGGCCCTGGCGCGTTTGTATCTGCCCGGCCCGCCGCTGTGGATTCTCGACGAACCTTTCACCGCCCTCGACAAGCAAGGTGTCGCCCAGCTCGAAGAGCATCTGGCCCGGCATTGCGAGCAGGGTGGTCTGGTCGTGCTGACGACTCACCACACCCTGGCGCGCATGCCCGCGGGTTATCGCGAGCTGGACTTGGGACGGTGGTCGGCATGAGCGTATTCGCCCTGTTGGTCGCCCGCGAAGCGCGGCTGTTATGCCGTCGCCCGGCTGAGCTGGCCAACCCGCTGGTATTCTTCGCCATCGTGATCGCCCTGTTCCCGCTGGCGGTCGGCCCTGAGACTAAACTGTTGCAAACCTTGTCTCCGGGACTGGTGTGGGTGGCCGCGCTGTTGTCCGTCCTGCTCTCGCTGGACGGGCTGTTTCGCAGTGATTTCGAAGACGGTTCCCTGGAACAGTGGGTCCTTTCGTCGCACCCCCTGCCACTTCTGGTACTGGCCAAGGTGCTGGCACACTGGGTTTTTTCCGGCTTGGCGCTAGTCTTGCTCTCGCCGCTGCTGGCGATGATGCTGGGGCTGCCTGTGGCGTGCCTGCCGGTATTGCTTTTGTCCTTGTTGCTCGGTACGCCGGTGCTCAGCCTGTTGGGGGCGGTGGGCGCAGCGTTGACCGTCGGCTTGAAGCGGGGCGGCCTGTTGTTGGCCCTGCTGATTCTGCCTTTGTATATCCCGGTGTTGATCCTGGGCAGCGGTGCTTTGCAGGCCGCGCTCATAGGCATGCCGGCGACCGGTTACCTCTTGTGGCTTGGTAGCCTGACCGCCCTGGCGGTAACCCTGACACCCTTTGCTATAGCGGCCGGCCTGAAGATCAGCGTCGGCGAATAATGAGGTCTGGCTGGGCGTTATACGTCAGCCAGTAAAGACCCTAAGCTTCTTGCCACGACAAGAAGCGCCCGTGATGGAAACAGCAATGAACTGGACCTGGTTTCACAAGCTCGGCTCGCCCAAATGGTTTTATGGCATCAGCGGCAAGCTGCTGCCGTGGTTGAGCCTCTTCGCGGTATTGCTGATCGGTATCGGCCTGGTCTGGGGCCTGGCCTTCGCGCCACCGGACTACCAGCAAGGCAACAGCTTCCGCATCATTTATATCCACGTGCCCGCCGCCATGCTGGCCCAGTCCTGCTACGTGATGCTGGCCGTGTGCGGCATTGTCGGGCTGGTGTGGAAAATGAAACTGGCCGACGTAGCCCTGCAATGCGCCGCGCCCATCGGTGCGTGGATGACTGCCGTGGCGCTGGTCACTGGCGCCATCTGGGGCAAGCCGACCTGGGGTTCGTGGTGGGTGTGGGATGCGCGACTAACGTCCATGTTGATCCTGTTGTTCCTGTACTTCGGCCTGATCGCCCTGGGCAATGCAATCAGCAACCGTGACAGCGCCGCCAAGGCCTGCGCGGTGCTGGCCATCGTCGGCGTGATCAACATTCCCATCATCAAGTACTCGGTGGAGTGGTGGAACACCCTGCACCAGGGCGCCACGTTCACCCTCACCGAAAAACCGGCGATGCCCGTGGAAATGTGGGCGCCGCTGCTGCTGATGGTGCTGGGCTTCTACTGCTTCTTCGGCGCCGTGCTGCTGATGCGCATGCGCCTCGAAGTGCTCAAGCGTGAAGCCCGCGCCAGTTGGGTCAAGGCCGAAGTGCAAAGCTGCCTGGGAGTGCGTGGATGAGTTTTGCTTCTTTCAGCGAGTTTCTCGCCATGGGCCATCACGGCCTGTATGTCTGGACGGCCTATGGCATTTGCCTGGCGGTGCTGGCCCTCAACGTTGCCGCGCCGATCCTGGCCCGCAAACGTTACCTGCAACAAGAGGCGCGTCGTCTGCGCCGGGAGACCGAAAAGTGAATCCGCTGCGTAGAAAGCGTCTGTTGATCATCCTTGCCATCCTGGCCGGCGTCGGCATTGCCGTGGCCCTGGCCTTGAGCGCCCTGCAGCAGAACATCAACCTGTTCTATACCCCGACTCAAATCGCCAACGGCGAAGCTCCGCTGGACACGCGCATCCGCGCTGGCGGCATGGTAGAGAAAGGCTCGCTCAAACGCTCTGCCGACTCCCTCGACGTGACCTTTGTGGTCACCGACTTCAACAAGGCCGTGACCATTACCTACCGTGGCATCCTCCCGGATCTGTTCCGCGAAGGCCTGGGCATCGTCGCCCTGGGCAAACTCAACGCCGATGGTGTCGTGGTGGCCGATGAAGTACTGGCCAAGCACGATGAAAAATACATGCCGCCGGAAGTGACCAAGGCCCTGAAAGACAGCGGCCAATCCGCGCCTGATACAACTGCAGCTCCAGCCAAGGAGGGCTAAGCCATGACGTCCGCACTGTTTATTCCAGAACTGGGCCAGTTGGCGATGATCCTCGCCCTGTGCTTTGCCGTTGTGCAGGCCGTGGTGCCGTTGCTCGGCGCCTGGCGCGGCGATCGCCTGTGGATGAGCCTGGCGCAGCCGGCCGCCTGGGGCCAGTTTGCGTTCCTGCTGTTCGCCTTCGGCTGCCTGACCTACGCTTTCATGACCGACGACTTTTCCGTCGCCTATGTTGCAAACAACTCCAACAGCGCATTGCCCTGGTACTACAAGTTCAGTGCCGTATGGGGCGCCCACGAGGGTTCTTTGCTGCTGTGGGCGTTGATCCTCGGCGGCTGGACCTTCGCCGTGTCGGTATTCTCGCGGCAATTGCCGCAAGTCATGCTGGCTCGAGTACTGGCGGTGATGGGCATGATCAGCATCGGCTTCCTGCTGTTCCTGATCATGACCTCCAACCCGTTCAGCCGCATCCTGCCGCAGGTTCCAGTGGACGGTCACGATCTCAACCCGCTGTTGCAAGACATTGGCCTGATCGTGCATCCGCCGATGCTCTACATGGGCTACGTCGGTTTCTCGGTGGCCTTCGCTTTTGCCATCGCCGCCTTGCTCGGCGGTCGTCTCGACGCGGCGTGGGCGCGCTGGTCACGGCCGTGGACCATCGTCGCCTGGGCCTTCCTGGGTATCGGCATCACCCTCGGCTCGTGGTGGGCCTACTACGAACTCGGCTGGGGCGGCTGGTGGTTCTGGGACCCGGTGGAAAACGCGTCCTTCATGCCCTGGTTGGTGGGCACGGCGTTGATTCACTCCCTGGCCGTTACCGAAAAGCGTGGCGTGTTCAAGAGCTGGACCGTGTTGTTGGCCATCGCGGCGTTTTCCCTCAGCCTGCTCGGCACGTTCCTTGTGCGCTCGGGCGTGCTGACCTCGGTTCATGCGTTCGCCTCCGACCCGGAGCGCGGCGTGTTCATCCTGATCTTCCTTCTGTTTGTGGTCGGCGGCTCGCTCACCCTGTTCGCCCTGCGCGCGCCGGTGGTCAAGAGCCAGGTCGGTTTCAACCTGTGGTCGCGGGAAACCCTGTTGCTGGGCAATAACCTGGTGCTGGTGGTGGCCGCGTCGATGATCCTGCTCGGTACGCTCTACCCACTGGTGCTGGATGCCCTGAGCGGTGCCAAGCTGTCCGTTGGCCCACCCTATTTCAACGCGTTGTTCATCCCGTTGATGGGCTTGTTGATGGTGGTGATGGCGGTCGGCGTGCTGGTGCGCTGGAAGGACACGCCGGTTAAGTGGCTGGCTGGCATGTTGATGCCGGTCCTGCTGGGCAGCGTGGCCTTGGCGGTCATCGCCGGTGTCGCCTACGGCGACTTCAACTGGGCGGTGCTCGCTACCTTCTTGCTCGCCGCTTGGGTGCTGTTGGCCGGCGTGCGCGATATTTTCGACAAGACCCGCCACAAAGGCCTGATCAAAGGTTTGCCGACATTGACCCGCAGCTACTGGGGCATGCAGATCGCCCACATCGGCATCGCCGTGTGTGCCCTGGGCGTGGTGCTGTCCAGCCAGAACAGTGCCGAGCGCGACCTGCGCCTGGCACCGGGCGAGTCCATGGACCTGGCCGGTTACCACTTCATTTTCGAAGGTGCCAAGCACTTCGAAGGGCCTAACTTCACCTCAGACAAAGGCACCGTGCGCGTCGTGCGCAACGGCAAGGAAGTGGCCGTGTTGCACCCGGAAAAACGCCTGTACACCGTGCAGAGTTCGATGATGACCGAAGCCGGTATCGACGCTGGTTTCACCCGTGACCTCTATGTGGCACTGGGTGAACCGTTGGGCGAAGGCGCCTGGGCGGTGCGGGTGCATGTGAAACCGTTCGTGCGCTGGATCTGGTTTGGCGGCCTGCTTACCGGGTTGGGTGGTTTGCTGGCCGCGCTGGACCGGCGTTATCGGGTCAAGGTAAAAAGCCGGGTGCGTGAAGCCCTCGGCCTGCAAGGAGCGGCGGCATGAAGCGTTGGTTGATGGTGTTGCCGCTGGCGGCATTTCTGGTGGTAGCGGTGTTCCTGTATCGCGGCTTGTACCTGGACCCCGCCGAACTGCCCTCGGCGATGATCGGCAAACAGTTCCCGGCCTTCAGCCTGCCGACGGTGCAGGGTGACAAGACCCTGACCCAGGCCGACCTGCTGGGCAAGCCGGCACTGGTCAATGTGTGGGCCACCTGGTGCATCTCTTGCCGCGTCGAACACCCGGTGCTGAACAAACTGGCCGAGAAAGGCGTGGTGATCTACGGCATCAACTACAAGGACGACAACGCCGCGGCCTTGAAATGGTTGGCGGAGTTTCACAACCCGTACCAGATTGATATCCGCGATGAAGACGGCAACCTCGGCCTGAATCTCGGCGTGTACGGTGCCCCGGAAACCTTCTTCATCGACGCCAAGGGCGTGATCCGCGACAAGTACGTCGGCGTGATCGACGAAGTGGTGTGGCGCGAGCAATTGGCGGCCAAGTACCAGGCCCTGGTCGATGAGGCCAAGCCATGAAGCGTTTGTTGGCCGCCGCTGTATTGGCGCTGGGTTTGGCCGGCATCGCCCACGCCGCCATCGACACCTACGAATTCGCCAACGACGCCGAGCGCGAGCGTTTCCGCGACCTGACCAAGGAACTGCGCTGCCCCAAGTGCCAGAACCAGGACATCGCCGACTCCAACGCTCCGATCGCTGCTGACCTGCGCAAAGAAATCTTCCGCATGCTGGAAGAGGGCAAGGACAACCAGCAGATCATCGACTTCATGGTCGACCGCTATGGTGATTTCGTGCGCTACAAACCGGCCCTTACCGGCAAGACCGCACTGCTCTGGTTCGGACCTGCCGGGCTGTTGCTCGTTGGCGTGGTGGTCATGGCCGTGATTGTCCGCCGTCGCCGCGCCGCGCCAACCGATGGCTCCGACGCGCTGTCCCCTGAAGAGCGCAAACGTCTCGACCAATTGCTGGACACCAAGACTGATGATTGATTTCTGGCTCGCAGCCGGCTTGCTGCTTCTGATTGCCCTGAGTTTCCTGTTGATCCCTGTACTGCGCGACCGCCGCGCCCAGCGTGAAGAGGACCGCACTGCGCTGAACGTGGCGCTCTACCAAGAACGCGTGGCCGAGCTGCAAGTGCAGCAGGACGAAGGCGTGCTCAATGCCGCCCAACTCGACACCGGCCGCGCCGAAGCCGCCCGCGAATTGCTGGCCGACACCGAAGGCGTGGAAAAACCCAGCGAATTGCGCCTCGGTAAACCACTGCCGTTACTTGCCGCTGTTTTGGTACCCGTACTGGGGCTCGGTTTGTACCTGCATTTTGGCGCTAGCGACAAGGTCGAACTGACCCGCGAATTCTCCCAGCCACCGGTATCCATGCAAGACATGACCCACCGCCTGGAACGCGCCGCCGCCGCTCAGCCGGATTCGCCGGAAGGCCTGTACTTCCTGGGGCGTGCCTATATGGCCCAGGACCGTTCTGCCGATGCCGCCAAGGTCTTCGAGCGCACCGTGGCCTTGGCCGGTCGCCAGCCGGAACTGCTCGGCCAGTGGGCCCAGGCCCAGTACTTTGCCGACAACAAACAGTGGTCGCCCAAGGTGCAGGCGCTGACCGACGAAGCACTCAAGCTGGACCCGAAAGAAGTCACCAGTCTCGGCCTGCTGGGTATCGCAGCGTTTGAAGGCCAGCGCTACCAGGAAGCTATCGACTACTGGAATCGCCTGCTGGCCCAACTGCCAGCGGAAGATAACTCCCGCGTAGCCCTGCAAGGCGGCATCGACCGTGCGGCCGAGAAGCTGAAAGAGAGTGGGGGCACCGTCGCGCAAAAAGCAGCGCTGAAAGTGCGCGTGGACCTGGCGCCCGACGTCAAGGCCAAAGCCCTGCCGACCGATAGCGTGTTCATCTTCGCCCGTGCCGTAAGCGGCCCACCGGCGCCGCTGGCAGCCAAGCGCGTCACCGTCGCCGAACTGCCCGTCACGGTGGAACTGGGTGATGCCGACGCAATGATGCCGCAGTTGAAACTGTCCAACTTTCCCGAAGTCCAACTGGTTGCGCGCATATCCCGGGCCGGTCAGCCGACCACTGGCGAGTGGATCGGCCGCAGCCAACCCTTGGCCAGCAGCACGACTGCGCTGCAGCAGCTGACCATCGACAGTCCGGACAAGTAATTCGAGGAAACGCCCATGACCGCATTTGCACGCATCACCCTGCTCAGCCTCGTTCTCGGCTTGAGCGCCTGTGCGGTCCACCGCCCACCTCCGGCGCCTACTGGCCCGACGATTCCACCCTCTGGCCCGTCGACCCAGCCCAGCACTAAACCCTCCGGCCCAGTGACCCCAGCGCCGAAACCGGTACCAAGCAAGTCCCCGACCTTCGCGCCACCACCGGGTGCCGCCAGCCATTGGGATGGCAAGATGCAGGTGTATGTGCTGGACGACCAGCCCGACACCTTCTACCGCCAGCGCACTTACTACCGCTGGAGCAACGGCTGGAGCCGCTCGATCAGCCCGAACGGGCCGTGGGAAGAAACCGACGTGCACGGCGTGCCGCCGGGGCTGAGCAAGCAATACGCGCAATGACAAAAGGCGACCTTCGGGTCGCCTTTTTCATGCCTGTGAAACACGCTTTCCAATCCAACGAGGATCAACTGTGGGAGCCGGGCTTGCCCGCGATGGCGGTGTGTCAGGCGCCGAATCGATTGCAGGTATATCGCCATCGCTGGCAAGCCAGCTCCCACAGGAGACCTCATCGGCTGTTAGGGATTCAGCGTCTGATCAACCAGCAACTGCGCAGTCTCAGTCATCTGCACCACCGCCAGCATCTTTCATGCCTGTGAAACACGGGCTCCAATCCAATGAAGATCAACTGTGGGAGCCGGGCTTGCCCGCGATGGCGGTGTGTCAGGCGCTGAATCGGTTGCAGGTATATCGCCATCGCAGGCAAGCCAGCTCCCACAGGAGACCTCATCGGCTGTTAGGGATTCAGCGTCTGA
>NZ_JBOICG010000776.1:0-2630 GCF_050739995.1 Pseudomonas sp.
GGGCGCGACGATAGAAAATCGCATTGCCTTCGCGCCGGGTCGCTACCAGCCCGGCCTGGGCCAGTACCTTGAGGTGGTGGCTCATGCCCGACTGGCCGATGGCGAAGATCTGCGCCAGTTCCAGCACGCCGAAAGAGTCGCTGGCCAGTGCCCGTAATACGTTCAGACGCAGCGGGTCGCCGCTGGCTTTGCACAGGGCGGCCAGGTCTTCGCTTTGCTCGGAACGGATTGCGGGCACAGGTAGGTTCATGGAGCGGCAGTCTAGTCAGGCCGTGGCAACGTCGCAAGAGCAATATCAAAAAGTTTTGATATTGCTCGATGGGCGGGGCAATTCGTCGCAGGGCGTACGACCGATCCTGCTGTTTGCCCGGGTTAACGCCTGATTCTTCTCTCAAACACAGGAAAATCATGCTGCATCGACCATCCGTCATTGCCCCCGGGCACGTGCCTGGGCGAAAATGGCCGCCTTTTTTCGTTTCATAATTAATTCAAGCCCCAGGAGATAAGCGATGCCCAGCCGTCGTGAGCGTGCCAACGCCATTCGTGCCCTCAGCATGGATGCCGTGCAAAAGGCCAACAGCGGCCACCCCGGTGCCCCTATGGGCATGGCGGATATCGCCGAGGTTCTTTGGCGCGACTATCTGAAACACAGCCCGAGTAACCCCAACTTCGCAGACCGTGACCGCTTCGTGCTGTCCAACGGTCACGGCTCGATGCTGATCTACTCGCTGCTGCACCTGACCGGCTATGACGTCACCATCGACGACCTGAAAAGCTTCCGCCAGTTGCACAGCCGTACCCCGGGCCACCCGGAATTCGGCTACACCCCAGGCGTCGAGACCACCACCGGTCCCCTGGGCCAAGGCCTGGCCAACGCTGTTGGCTTCGCGCTGGCTGAAAAAGTGCTGGGCGCGCAGTTCAACCGCCCTGGCCACGACATCGTCGACCACCACACCTACGTGTTCCTGGGTGATGGCTGCATGATGGAAGGCATTTCCCACGAAGTCGCTTCCCTCGCCGGCACCCTGGGCCTGGGCAAGCTGATCGCCTTCTACGATGACAACGGCATCTCCATCGACGGCGAAGTCGAAGGCTGGTTCACCGACGACACCCCTAAGCGTTTCGAAGCCTACAACTGGCAGGTCATCCGCAATGTCGATGGCCACGATCCGGAAGAGATCAAGACTGCCATCGACACCGCCCGCAAGAGCGAGCAGCCAACCCTGATCTGCTGCAAGACCACCATCGGTTTCGGCTCGCCGAACAAGCAAGGCAAAGAAGACTGCCACGGCGCCCCACTGGGTGACGCGGAAATCGCCCTGACCCGTGAAGCCCTGAAGTGGAACCACGGTCCGTTCGAAATCCCGGCCGACATCTACGCTGAATGGGATGCCAAGGAAAAAGGCCGGGCGATCGAGTCCGAGTGGGACCAGCGTTTTGCTGCCTACTCCGCCGAATTCCCAGCGCTTGCCAACGAGCTGGTACGCCGCCTGGCCGGTGACCTGCCTGCCGACTTCTCGGAAAAAGCCTCGGCCTACATCGCTGAAGTCGCGGCCAAGGGCGAGACCATCGCCAGCCGTAAAGCCAGCCAGAACACCCTGAATGCCTTCGGCCCTCTGCTGCCTGAGATCCTCGGCGGCTCGGCTGACCTGGCCGGCTCCAACCTGACCCTGTGGAAAGGTTGCAAAGGTGTCTCGGCGGAAGACGCCAGCGGCAACTACATGTACTACGGCGTACGTGAGTTCGGCATGAGCGCGATCATGAACGGCGTGTCCCTGCACGGTGGCCTGGTGCCTTACGGCGCGACCTTCCTGATGTTCATGGAATACGCCCGCAACGCCGTACGTATGGCCGCGCTGATGAAGAAGCGCGTGATCCATGTGTACACCCACGATTCCATCGGCCTGGGCGAAGACGGCCCGACGCACCAGCCGGTCGAACAATTGACCAGCCTGCGTACTACGCCGAACCTGGACACCTGGCGCCCAGCCGACGCGGTGGAGTCCGCGGTGGCCTGGAAACACGCCATTGAGCGCAAGGACGGCCCTTCAGCGCTGATCTTCTCGCGTCAGAACCTGCAACACCAGGTACGTACCGATGCGCAGATCGCCGACATCAGCCGTGGCGGCTACGTGCTCAAGGACTGCATCGGCGAGCCGGAGCTGATCCTGATCTCCACCGGTTCCGAAGTGGGCCTGACCGTTCAAGCCTACGACAAGCTGACCGCACAAGGCCGTAACGTGCGTGTGGTTTCCATGCCATGCACCAGCGTGTTCGAAGCCCAGGACGCCGGCTACAAGCAGTCGGTACTGCCACTGCAGGTCAGTGCGCGTATCGCCATCGAAGCGGCTCACGCCGACTACTGGTACAAGTACGTGGGCCTGGAAGGCCGCGTGATCGGCATGACCACCTACGGTGAGTCGGCGCCGGCGCCAGCGTTGTTCGAAGAGTTCGGTTTCACCCTGGAAAACATCCTGGGTCAGGCTGAAGAGCTGCTGGAAGACTAAAGCGCGTCCCCTTGTAGGAGCGAGCTTGTTGTGGCGAGGGAGCTTGCTCCCGCTGGGCTGCGAAGCGGCCCCAAGCCGTGCGATCGAGATGTGTCAGATATACCTCGTCAGCCGGTCTGGGAG
>NZ_JBOICG010000777.1:0-2853 GCF_050739995.1 Pseudomonas sp.
GTGGGAGGGGGCTTGCCCCCGATGAGGCCAGTACAGCCAGCACAAATTCTGGCTTAGTTGAACTCATCCCCAACCGGATACCGGCTGTCATTCAAACTCTCTTTGATCTTGCGTAAATGCGGCTGGAAATCCACCCCGCGACGCAAGGTCATGCCGGTCGCCAACACATCCAGCACCGTCAACTGAATGATCCGCGACGTCATTGGCATGTAGATGTCGGTGTCTTCCGGCAGCGGAATATTCAGGCTCACGGTACTGGCCTTGGCCAGCGGTGAGTTCTCGGCGGTCACGCCCAGTACCGAGGCGCCGTTGCTGCGGGCGATGCGCGCCACTTCCACCAGCTCACGGGTACGCCCGGTGTAGGAAATAATCACGAACAGCTCGCCCGTATGGGCCACTGAAGCGATCATGCGCTGCATCAGCACATCGGCATGGGCGGTCACCGCCAGATTGAAGCGGAAAAACTTGTGCAACGCGTCCATCGCCACCGGGGCCGAGGCACCCAGGCCGAAAAAGTGGATCTGCCGCGCCTGGATCAACAAGTCCACGGCCTTGCTGATCAAGGCGGGGTCCAGGGCCTGGCAGGCGCTGTCCAGCGATGCAATGGCGCTGCCAAAGATCTTCTGGGTGTAGGCCTCCGGGTTATCATCGGCCTCCACGGCGCGGCTGACATACGCCGCGCCACTGGCCAAGCTTTGCGCCAGCTGCAATTTCAGTTCAGGGTAACCGCTGACACCGAACGAACGGCAAAAACGGTTGACCGTCGGTTCACTGACCGAAGCGGCCTGGGCAAGGGCGGCGATCGAAAAACGTGTAGCCTGCTGGGGGTTGAGCAGGATCACTTCAGCGACTTTGCGCTCGGCCTTGTTCAATTCTTCGAGGCGGTTCTGGATCTGTTCCAGAAGATTTCGCACGCGGTCCATTCAGTCTTTCCTTCGGGCGACGATGCAAATTAAGGGCGGCAACTCATCGACGAGTGGCCCTTTGAGGTGGCCTATCCTACTGAGGGTAGCTGAACACCACCACTCGGAATGCGTATTTCGGGAAAATGTTGTGGTTATTACTACATTTTTCCTTGAGTGATGCCTTGAAAAAAGGTATTTGTAGTTTAACTTGATAAAAGAACAAACATCATGCCTTCGATAACGGTAGAACCCTGCACCTTCGCCCTGTTTGGCGCCTTGGGTGATCTGGCGCTGCGCAAGTTATTTCCTGCCCTCTATCAACTCGATGGCGCCGGGCTCTTGCACGACGACACCCGCATCATGGCCCTGGCCCGTGAAGCTGGCACCGAGCAAGAGCACCTGGCCCATATCGAAAAAGAACTGCGCAACTACGTCGGCAAGGAATTGGACGAGGCCGTGGCCCAGCGCTTCCTCGCGCGCCTGGCCTATGTGCACGTCGATTTCATGAAGGCTGATGACTATGTCGCCCTTGCCGAAAAAGTCGGAGGCGAACAACGCCTGATCGCCTATTTCGCCACCCCGGCGGCGGTGTATGGCGCGATTTGCGAGAACCTGGCCAAAGTCGGCCTGGCGGAAAACACCCGTGTGGTGCTGGAAAAACCCATCGGTTCGGACCTGGAGTCCTCGCGCAAGGTGAACGACGCCGTGGCGCAGTTTTTCCCGGAAAACCGCACCTATCGCATCGACCACTACCTGGGTAAAGAGACCGTCCAGAACCTGATCGCCCTGCGTTTCGCCAACAGTCTGTTCGAAACCCAGTGGAACCAGAACTACATCTCCCATGTGGAAATCACCGTGGCCGAGCAGGTCGGTATCGAAGGCCGCTGGGGTTACTTCGACAAGGCCGGCCAACTGCGGGACATGATCCAGAATCACCTGCTGCAACTGCTTTGCCTGATTGCCATGGACCCACCGGCCGACCTGTCCGCCGACAGCATCCGTGACGAGAAGGTCAAGGTGCTCAAGGCCCTGGCACCGATCAGCCCGGACGGGCTGACCACCCAAGTGGTGCGTGGCCAGTACATCGCCGGCTACAGCGCCGGCAAGCCGGTGCCCGGGTACCTGGAAGAAGAGAACTCCAACACCCAGAGCGATACCGAAACCTTCGTCGCCCTGCGTGCCGATATCCGTAACTGGCGTTGGGCCGGGGTGCCGTTCTACCTGCGTACCGGCAAGCGCATGCCGCAAAAGCTGTCGCAGATCGTCATCCATTTCAAGGAGCCGTCCCACTATATCTTCGCCCCCGAGCAGCGCCTGCAGATCAGCAACAAACTGATCATCCGCCTGCAGCCGGACGAAGGCATTTCCTTGCGCGTGATGACCAAGGAACAGGGCCTGGACAAGGGCATGCAACTGCGCAGTGGCCCGCTGCAACTGAATTTTTCCGACACCTACCGCAGCGCACGGATTCCCGATGCCTACGAGCGGTTGTTGCTGGAAGTGATGCGCGGCAATCAGAACCTGTTTGTTCGCAAAGATGAAATCGAAGCCGCGTGGAAGTGGTGTGACCAGTTGATCGCCGGGTGGAAGAAGTCCGGTGATGCGCCCAAGCCGTATGCGGCGGGTTCCTGGGGGCCGATGAGCTCCATTGCACTGATCACGCGGGATGGGAGGTCGTGGTATGGCGATATCTGATTTGAAACTGCCCCAGGGCGTAACGCCTCACGAGTACCGTACACCGGTGCTGTTGGCGGAAGGCCTGGCCAACGATGTGGCAGAACAACTGCGCACGGCTATCAGCGCCCGTGGCGAAGCAACCCTGGTGGTGTCCGGTGGCCGCAGCCCCGTGGCGTTTTTCCAGAACCTGGCCAAGCAAGGACTGGACTGGTCCAAGGTCACCATCACCCTGGCCGACGAGCGCTGGGTACCGGTGGAACATGCCGACAGC
>NZ_JBOICG010000778.1:0-4371 GCF_050739995.1 Pseudomonas sp.
CGAACTTCGAACGCCTGCTGTTCGACATGCACGGTCGCAACGGCGCGGCCATTGCCGGCCTGATGGACACCTTCAAGAGCGGCGGCGGTTTCAGCGTGGACGAAGAGCGCTGGACCGAAACCCGCAAACTGTTCGACTCCCTGGCGGTTGACGATGCGCAGACCTGCGAAACCATCGCAGAGGTTTACGCTCAGACCGGCGAACTGCTGGACCCGCATACCGCCATCGGTGTGAAGGCCGCCCGCGAATGCCGTCGCAGCCTGGATATCCCGATGGTGATCCTGGGCACCGCCCATCCGGTCAAATTCCCGGAAGCGGTGGAGAAGGCCGGTGTCGGCAAGGCGCTGGAGTTGCCGGCGCATCTGGCGGACCTGTTCGAGCGTGAAGAGCGTTGCACCGTGTTGGCCAATGATCTGAAGACTGTGCAGGCGTTTGTGAGCCAGCATGGCAACCGAGGCAAGCCGTTGTAAGGCGAACCGCGCACACAAAAACGCCGCTTTCCCTTCTGTGGGTCAGCGGCGTTTTTTGTATCTGGCAGGCCGGGTCAAGCGCTACGAGAATAGTTTCTGAGCGACGACTATTACGGTGCCGACTGCGGCATAGAATCCCGTCGCGATACCCACTGGGTACCAGAAAGTTTCACAGGTTATCTTCAGGGACTCTTTATTGAGTTTGTTCTGCTCTGCATTCATACGTGCAATTTCAGCAAAAATACGTGATACCTCGGCGTGCATTCTGTCTGTCGATGTCTGCTGTTCATTTTGTTCCGCCATCTTGATCATCCTTCGTAGTAACGGCCTTTTTACATGCGCTTTTGTCTGCACCGCAGCGTGACCAGCGCTCACCGAGTATAGGATTCACCTCTGGCCTCAGCTCTCGGCCAACCCCAAAACAGTTGCCCATTGCGTAAGCAGTTATGTGCCGCCGTTTTTTCCCTGTCATGTTGCAAGCGCATGCTGGAATCCGTCACCCCTGACGGCCCCATAAAGACGAGAAAGCGAACTTTCCTACGTCACAAACAGTCACTTAGGATAGATGCAGCTCCCGTTGAAACGATTGTTCCCGAACTATTGAGTGGTGATCGAGATGGAAAGTATCAGCCTATTGCTCGAAGAAGCACTGAGCCCTTATCAGGTTACGCTGACCACCTCTGGTGTGCAGGGCGAGTGCCTGGTGACCGTGAAGAACCCTGCTGGCGCCATCGTGGTCGAGCGTGAAGTTGACCGCGCGCAATTGACGGACAAGCGCGTCTTGGTCGACGTCGTGGATTGCCTGCTGCGCGATCTGAAGATTGCCGAGGGGCGTCTGGAGCCGTCAGTCATTGCGGCTTTGCGCAACGCCGCGCAGACCCGTAGCGCAGCCCGCGCATGAAGAATTGTTCATCGCTGGAAACTTCCTACTGCATGGCCGGTCAGATTTTTTAACAGCAAGAGCAAGCATTGTGCTCCGGTGTTTGTGGCTTGTTGTACTGGTCTTTGTAGGCCACGTTTAACCCCGAGTTGTCTCCCCACTGCTCGGGGTTTCTTTTTGCCCGAAATTTGTCAGGGCTGTGGGTCATCCTGGAAAAAGTGCGGGTTGTCTTTCAAATACTGCTCGCGCATGACCGGGTCCAGCCACAGCGCATAGGCATTCTGTACCTGTGCTTGTGGGAGATCTTCCAGTGCCTGATTGATCCGTACGATGGCCTGGCGCCCCTGCGCGGTGTTCGAACACCCGATGTAGATGCGTTGGTAAGGCGCAGTGCCTTTGATGGCAAGGAACATCAGGTCGTCAGGCGCTATGCCCTGTTGCATTGCTTGGTAACGGATTTCCGTCCAGTAACCGAGCACGGCTTCCAACCTGCCCAGCCGCTGCATTTGCAGTAAGCTGCCCAGAGCGTCGTTACCGTAATGCAGGGCGAGTTTATGTGAGTCGGTGCTCTTGAGGCGCTCATCGATCACAGGTCCGTAGCTGCGCTCGGCGATGGCTCCAAGGCGGGCATTCGGGGTTTGCAGAAATGCCTGCAAGTCGAAGTGCCCCGCGACGATAAACGGCGCCATTGCTGCCTGCTGGCTACGGCGGATCATCACCCCATTGCTGACCACCACAAATGCCTGGGCGGAAAACGCCACGTACTTTGCCCGTTCCGGGGTCCACAGCAGTGAGGGATCGCAGGTTAAAGACGGAGTACGCAACATTTGCATGCCCCGGGCACGGTTCACATGCAGAGCCTGGTGATGATATTCCGGCAGGCGCTCTTGAAGCATGGGCATCAGGTGGTCCAGTGCCCCCAGGCCTTTTTGCGGCCCTTCGAAAATAGTCAGCGGTGGCAGGTCGCGCAGCAGCCAAGTCAGCGTGTCTTCGGCGCTAGCTGTGGGCGGCCACGCGCAGGCGATCAGGCTGGCCAGGCACCCGTGCATGAACCAACACAGGGAGCGGCGAGCCATCAGATCGCGCCATCCTCACGCAACCGAGAAATGGCTGCGACGTCGTAACCCAGTTCATTGAGCAGTGTACTGTTGTGCTCGCCCAACTGCGGCCCGACCCACTCACAACTGCCCGGCGTGTCCGAGAGCTTGGGCACGATGCCGGGCATCTTGAAGTCCTTGCCGTCCGGCAACTGTGCCTTGAGGAACATTTCCCGTGCCAGGAATTGTGGGTCGCCCAGCATGTCCTCGGCGCTGTAGATACGGCTGGCAGGCACTTCGGCTTTGTTCAGAGCCTCTACCACCTGATCCAGTGGCAGCGAGTTGACCCAGCGATCAATCACGCCATACAGCTCATCACGGCGGCTATCGCGCCCGTCGTTGCAGGCCAGTTGTGGATCATTGGCCAGATCTTCACGGCCAATGGCCGACATGAAGCGTTTGAAGATCGCATCGCCATTGGCACCGATTTGCACGTGCTTGCCATCGGCACTGGTATGGATGGAGGAGGGCGTGATACCGGGCATGATGTTGCCGGTGCGCTCGCGGATGAAACCGAACACGTCGAACTCCGGGATCATGCTTTCCATCATCGCGAAAATGGCTTCATACAACGCCACGTCCACCACCTGGCCCAGTCCGCCGTTGACCTCCCGATGACGTAGCGCCATCAACGCGCCGATCACCGCCCATAACGCGGCAATCGAATCGCCGATGGAAATCCCGGTACGCACCGGCGGGCGGTCTTCGAAACCGGTGATATAACGCAAGCCGCCCATGGACTCACCTACCGCACCAAACCCCGGCTGGTCCTTCATCGGGCCGGTCTGGCCGAAGCCGGAGAGACGCACCATCACCAGTTTAGGGTTCAGGGCATGCAAGGTTTCCCAGTTCAGGCCGAGTTTTTCCAACACGCCGGGGCGGAAGTTTTCGATCAGGATGTCGGCGTCCGCCAATAGCTGCTTGAGGATCGCCAGGCCGTCTGGGTGCTTGAGGTTCAGCGTCAACGACTTCTTGTTGCGCGCCTGCACAAACCACCACAGCGAGGTGCCTTCATACAACTTGCGCCATTTGCGCAGTGGGTCGCCGCCGTCAGGCGATTCGACCTTGATCACCTCTGCACCGAATTCGGCGCAGATACGCGATGCAAACGGGCCGGCGATCAGGGTGCCCAGTTCGATGACTTTCAGGCCGGCAAGCGGTTTGGCATTAAACGACATGGGGATCCTTAGCGAGCGTGGGACGGTGATGTGATGCGTTTTAACATAGGCGAGCGATCCAGGGATAAGGATGATGCAGCTCAGTATTCGGTGAATGGCCCCAGCATCGGTTAGACTGGCCGCCTTTCCCTGTCTCTAGAAGCCCGTTCATGGCCCAGCCGTCCACGACCTACAAATTCGAACTCAACCTCACCGACCTTGACCGCTCGGTGTACGAGAACGTTAAACAGACCATCGCCCGCCACCCTTCGGAAACCGAAGAACGCATGACTGTGCGCCTGCTGGCCTACGCCCTTTGGTACAACGAGCAGTTGGCGTTTGGCCGTGGCCTGTCAGATGTAGACGAACCGGCCCTGTGGGAAAAAAGCCTGGATGACCGTGTTCTGCACTGGATCGAAGTCGGCCAACCCGACGCCGACCGCCTGACCTGGTGCTCGCGTCGTACCGAGCGCACTAGCCTGTTGGCCTATGGCAGCTTGCGTGTGTGGGAAGGCAAAGTGGTTCCGGTGGCGAACAACCTGAAGAACGTACACATCGCCGCGGTGCCGCAAGAAGTCCTGGAGACCCTGGCCAAGGACATGCCCCGCGTTATCAAGTGGGACGTGATGATCAGCGAAGGCACCATGTTCGTCACTGACGACCGCGGGCAGCACGAAGTGCAACTCCAGTGGTTGGTCGGCGAGCGCGGTTAAAAGGTGGGAGGGGGCTTGCTCCCGATTACGGTGGATCAGTCACTGCGACCTAAT
>NZ_JBOICG010000779.1:0-7463 GCF_050739995.1 Pseudomonas sp.
CCATCAACCCGATTGACGTGGCTGCGTTCCGTCGTCCGGGGGCCGAAATCAAGGAAGGCCTGATTCCGGTCAACATGTTCTACCTGTCGCAGAACTTGACTGAGAACCTGTCGGCCGAAGGTTTCTACCAGTTGGATTGGGACAAGACCGTCACCGATAACTGCGGCACCTTCTTCTCCCAGCCCGACGTGATTACCAAGGGTTGCAACGACAATCTGCGGTTGCTCAGCAAGCGCTCGGTGATCGCAGCCGGTGGTGGTTTGCCGCTGATGAACCAATTTGGCGTGAATATCAACGAAGAGGGCGTGTTGGTTAAGCGTGGCCCGGATCGTGATGCCCGTGATGGTGGCCAGTTCGGCGTGGCCATGCACTACAACTTCGAACCGCTGGACACGGAATTCGGCGCGTACTTCATGAACTACCACAGCCGTGCGCCGATCTTCAGCGCAAAAGGCGCTTCGGCGGCGACCTACGCGGCGGCCAACGCGCTGACGCCAACCCCGGCACAATCCCTGCGGCCGCTGATCGTGGCCGGCAACTCCAGCTACTTCGTGGAGTACCCTGAAGACATCCGCCTGTACGGCTTGAGCTTCTCGACCACATTGCCCACCGGCACCGCCTGGAGCGGCGAGGTCAGCTATCGGCCAAACGCGCCGGTACAGCTCAACACCACCGATATCCTGTATGCGGGTGTGACGCCGCTGATTGGCTTGGGTGGCGCGTCGCCGCTCAAAGGGGTTGCCGGGCAAGATCTGAATGGCTATCGCCGCAAGGAAATTACCCAGATCCAGACCACGTTCACGCACTTCTTCGATCAGGTCATGGGCGCCAGTCGCCTGACACTGGTGGGTGAAGTCGGCCTGACCCACGTGGGTGGCTTGGAAAGCAGTTCCAAAGCGCGTTATGGGCGTGACCCGGTGTTTGGTCCTGGTCGTGGTCCGCTGTGTGCGGCACTCAACGCCGGCACGATCCAGGGCGCCGGTCCTGGTGCAGACCGCAGCAACCTGACGGCCAACTGCAACAACGACGGCTTCACCACCGCCAACTCGTGGGGCTACCGCACCCGGGCCATCTGGGAATACCCGGATGTCTTTGCCGGTGTGAACCTCAAGCCCAACGTGGCTTGGTCCCATGACGTCAGTGGTTACTCGCCCGGCCCGGGCGGCAACTTTGAAGAAGGGCGCAAGGCCGTCAGTCTCGGGCTGGATGCCGAGTACCAGAACACCTACACCGCGAGCCTGGCCTACACCAACTTCTTCGGCGGCAAGTATTCCACTGTGGATGACCGCGATTTCATCGCACTCAGCGTCGGCGCCAACTTCTAAGCGACTGAATTTCAGGAAGACCAGAGCATGAAAATAACAAAAAGTCTGTTGCACGTGGGTGTGCTGGGGCTGTCGATCCTGGCGAGCAACGTCATGGCGGCGGTATCGGCGGATGAAGCCGCCAAACTGGGCACGAGTCTGACGCCGATGGGCGCTGAAATGGCCGGTAATGCTGCGGGCACCATCCCGAAATGGTCGCCGCTGCCCACCAATGCCGGTGCCGTGGATGCCCGCGGTTTCCTGGCCAACCCGTACGCCAATGAACAGCCGCAGTTCGTTATTACTGCGCAGAACGTCGAGCAGTACAAAGACAAGCTGGCGCCTGGGCAGTACGCGATGTTCAAGCGTTACCCGGATACCTTCAAGATGCCGGTCTACCCGACCCATCGCGGCGCGACCGTGCCGGCTGAGGTGTTTGCCTCCATCAAGAAGAACGCCACCCACACTAACCTTGTGTCCGGCGGTAACGGCCTGGAAAACTTCGAGACGGCGATCCCGTTCCCGATCCCGAAAAGCGGTGTGGAAGTCATCTGGAACCACATCACCCGCTATCGCGGCGGCAGCGTGACTCGCTTGGTAACCCAGGCCACGCCGCAAACCAACGGCTCGTTCAGCCTGGTGTATTTCAAGGACCAGTTCGTTTTCCGCGACAAGATGAAGGACTACGACCCGAAAAATCCAGGCAACGTGCTGTTCTACTTCAAGCAGCAAGTGACCGCACCGGCGCGTCTGGCCGGTGGTGTGCTGCTGGTGCACGAAACCCTGGACCAGGTGAAAGAGCCGCGTTCGGCGTGGGTCTACAACGCCGGTCAGCGCCGTGTGCGTCGCGCGCCGCAAGTGTCTTATGACGGGCCGGGTACGGCTGCCGACGGCCTGCGTACTTCCGATAACCTCGACATGTACAACGGCGCCCCGGATCGCTACGACTGGAAGCTGGAAGGCAAGAAAGAGATCTACATCGCCTCCAACAGCTACAAGGTCGACGATCCGAAGCTCAAGTACACCGACATCATCAAGGCCGGCCACATCAACCAGGACTTGGCGCGTTACGAGCTGCGCCGCGTCTGGCATGTGGTCGCCACCTTGAAGGAAGGTCAGCGCCACATCTACGCCAAGCGTGACTTCTTCATCGACGAAGACACCTGGCAAGCTGCGGTGATCGACCACTATGACGGCCGTGGCCAACTGTGGCGCGTTGCCGAAGCCCATGCCGAGAACTACTACGACAAGCAAGTGCCGTGGTATGCCTTGGAAACCCTCTACGACCTGCAGTCCGGCCGTTATCTGGCGCTGGGCATGAAGAACGAAGAGAAGCAGGCGTATGACTTCGGCTTCACCGCCACCACCAGCGATTTCACCCCTGCGGCCCTGCGTCAGGACGGTGTTCGCTAAACAGCATGGGTGTTCGAATGTGAGAGGGGGCTTGCCCCCGATGACGGTGTGGCAGTCAGCCTATGCATTGACTGACCCACTGCCATCGGGGGCAAGCCCCCTCTCACATTTCTTGTCGCAGTTCTTTTTCAGGCAAATGTTGCAAAGATCTACAAACCTGCCGCTTTTACCGCTAGTCTGCGGACATCTGCAATGCCGACAACAGCCTTCTACAAGAGCCCGGCGATGACTGATCTGTCCCGAATCCAAGGGCCTGCAAGCGCAGTGATTCCGACGCTGGAAGCGCGCTTCTACAGGCCGCCGCTGCCTGACGGCTATGTGCTGCGACCCCGCCTGTGCGAGCGCTTGAGCGCCGGTTTGGAGGGGCGATTGTTGTTGGTCAGTGCACCGGCCGGGTTCGGTAAAAGCTCGCTCGCAGTTGAGTTCTGCCAGGCCCTGCCGGCGAATTGGCAAAGCCTGTGGCTAGGCCTGAGCCCGCGAGACAGTGACCCTGGCCGATTTCTTGAGCGCCTGCTCGATGGCTTGCAACAGTATTTCCCGCAACTCGGCGCCCAGTCCCTTGGCTTGCTGAAAATGCGTCAGCGCCATCAACCCTTCGCCTTCGAAGAGTGGCTCGATGGTTTGCTGGATGAACTCGCGGAACGCCTTTCAACCCAGGCGCCTTTATTGCTGGTGCTGGATGACTATCACTTGGCCCAGGGGCCGGTGCTGGACCGCTGCCTGCAGTTTTTCCTCAACCATTTGCCTGATGGCTTGGTGGTATTGGTCACCAGCCGACAGCGTCCGGATTGGCATCTGGCGCGATTGCGTTTGTCGCGACATCTGCTGGAACTGCACGAACAAGACCTGCGTCTGACTCATGATGAGTCCCTGGCTGTTTTGGATCGCCATAGCAGCTCATTGCGGGGTGAGGCCCTGGATAATCTGATCCGCCGCAGTGAAGGTTGGGTCGCCGGCCTGCGTTTCTGGCTGTTGGCGGCCTCCGAAGCCGGCAATGAAGGCGCCTTGCCGCAAAGCCTGCACGGTGGAGAAGGGCTGATCCGTGACTACCTGCTGGAGGAAGTCATCGACTGCTTGCCGGTCGAGGTTCAAGCATTTTTGTACGACACTGCCCCGCAGGATCGTTTTTGCAGCGAACTGTGCGACGCCGTACGCGAGGCCCATGACAGCGGGGAAAACCTGCGCTACCTGCTGGCCCATCAGGTATTCCTGGTGCCTTTGGACGAGCAAGGACATTGGTATCGTTATCACCATCTGTTTTCCGACCTGCTGCGCACCCGTCGCGCCAAGAGCGCCACGTTGTCCCTGGCCAGTATTCACCTGCGCGCATGCCGCTGGTTCAACGCCCAAGGCTTGATCGATGAGGCAGTAGAGCAGGCGCTGCGGGCCGGCCATCTTGATGTGGCAGCGAACTTGGTACAGAACCTATCCGAAGAGCAATTGCTGGCCGAGCAGAATATCGGCATGTTGCTGCGCTGGAAGATGGACTTGCCTGACAGTCTGTTGATCAGCACGCCACGGCTGATCGTGTTGTACAGCTGGGCGTTGGGCCTGGCCTGCCAGTTGGATGCGGCGGAAGAGTTGTCCAGCTACCTCAGTCGCTTCCTGCCGGCCCCGTCGGCCACTGCGCAGAAGTCCATGCTGGCCCAGTGGTTGGCGCTGAGCGGGATTATCGCCCGTGGCCGTGGAGATCGCGAATCGACCCAGCGCTATTGCAGCGAGGCGTTGGAAAGCCTGCCGCAGAAACGCTACGGCCAGCGCCTGATGTGCTTGTCGACGCTCTCCAACCTGGCCATTGTCGACGCTGACCTGTGGCGCGCCCGTGGTTTGAATCGAGAGTCCCTGGAGCTGGCGCAGCGCGTCGGCAACCCTCTGTTTGAAGCGCTGGCCCATTACGACCGGGCGCGGGTGCTGCAGGCGCGTGGCGAAATCCTGCGCTCCCTGGATGAAGTGCGCCAAGGCTTGCAGCGTTTACACGGGCTGGCGCCGCAGCGCTTGTATGCTGTGAGAGCGCGACTGTCGCTGTATGAAGGCTACCTGCTGCTGGTGCGTTATCAGCCTGAAGCCGGCATTGCGCGGTTGCGCGCCGGCCTGGCAGAAGCCCGTGCCTGCCGGGACATCAGCGTCTTGATCGGGCATTGCGTGATTGCCAACTTCGAAGGACGCCGTGGCGATTTCCCCAAGGCATTTGCCGAGCTGGCCGAGGCCGAGCGCCTGATGCATATCTGGGATGTACCGCCGATCTACTACCTGGCGATGATCACACTGATCAAATGTGAGCTGTGGCTGATCCAGGGGCGTACTGACCTGGCCGACGCCTGGCTGGCCCGCTTGGGGCAGACCTACAATGGTGAGCATGCGGCCGCTGCGCCGGAGTTTCATCCGCACTTGCCGCAACATATCGAGCTGCAACAGGCTGCGCTGGATGCGACGCGTCATCAATCCGAGGCTTCGCTGCGCAGGCTTGAAGCGTTGGCGCAACAAGCCCAGAACAGCGGGCGCCAGATGATCGCGCTGATGGCGCTGACTCAGCAGGTGTATTTGCTCCTGGAGTGCGGCCAGGAAGCCAAGGCCCGGCTGATCCTCTCCAAGGCGTTGGAAGCGGGCGCTGGCGGGGCCTTGCAACCTTTCCAGCGCTTACTGGAAAACCACCCGGACTGGATGCGCGAGCAACTTGGCAAGGACTCCCATGGCTTGCTGAACCAGAGTCTGTTGGCGCTACTGCCCGTGGTTGTGCCGGCTGAATCTTCGGCTGCTCACGAAACCCTGAGTGCTCGTGAACTGGCAGTGCTGCAGTTGATTGCCGAAGGGTGTTCGAACCAGGAAATCAGCAATCGGCTGTTTATTTCACTGCACACGGTCAAGACCCACGCCAGCCATATCAACAGCAAACTGGGGGTGGAGCGCCGGACTCAAGCGGTGGCACGGGCGCAGGAATTGAAGTTGATTGGGTAAGGTCTGTTTTACTCATGCAGTTATTCCAGCGATAGTTGCCCCGAAACGTTAATTAACTGGCACTTGAGGACCCTGCATGAACCCTGCAAAACCGACACTTATCCGCGAAACATTCCCCGTCGGGCCCTTGCAGTGCAACTGCACCATCATCGGCGATCCCATCACCAAAAAAGCCATCGTGGTCGATCCTGGCGGCAACCACGAGCTGATCCTGGCGCGTCTTGATGCGCTGGGTCTCAAGGTGGTGAGCATCATCCACACCCACGCTCATCTTGATCACTTCCTGGCCTCCGGTCAGTTGAAGGAAAAGACGGGCGCGACCTTGCACTTGCACAAGGAGGATCAATTCCTCTGGGATAACCTGGAAATGCAATGTCAGATGTTTCGTGTGCCCTATACACCGGTGCCGTCACCGGATCGTTGGCTGGAAGACGAAGAGGAACTGGCCTGCGGCTGCGGAGTGGCACTGCATACGCCGGGGCACACGCCGGGCTCGATGAGTTTCTGGTTTGCCGATGCCCGGCTGTTGATTGCCGGGGACACTTTGTTTCGGCGTGGCGTGGGGCGTACGGACCTGTGGGGTGGCGATCAGGCGACGATTGTGCGTTCGATCAAGCAACGCTTGTATACCTTGGACGAGGAGGCAACGGTGGTGACGGGGCACGGCCCGGACACGCGGCTGGGTGATGAAATGCGTGAGAACCCGTTTGTCCGGGCTTAAGAGTGACCTCGGTATTTTTCCGGATACCTAGTGGCTACTGTCCGGCGACGCTTATAGAGAAAATGACAATTCCTGTTCAGCAACCGTCTGCTAGGGTTTTAATGTGCTCAGCTGTTGTAGAGCGGGAGCCTGCCGGGCATGGAATTTTTGCCGTTTGTCGTGTTCCAACCTCCGCACAGGTCCATTGCCAATGTCCTCTGCATCACAGAATGCAAAAGTAGGAGCTTCCTTCATGTTCACTTCGCGTCGTCTGCTCGTCGTTGCCACGGCTGTTGCCTTGTTGTCCGGCTGTGCTTCTCCCAACCCTTACGATGGTAGCCAAGGACAGGCGAACGGCTCATCGGGCATGAGCAACACGGCCAAGTACGGCGGCCTGGCTGCTATCGCCGGTGGTCTGGCCGGCGCGGCCATCGACCATAACAACCGTGGCAAGGGCGCCCTGATTGGTGCTGCCGTTGCAGGCCTGGGTGGTGCAGGTTATGGCTACTACGCCGACCAGCAGGAAAAGAAACTGCGGGCCAGCATGGCCAATACCGGGGTTGAAGTTCAGCGCCAGGGTGATCAGATCAAGCTGATCATGCCGGGCAACATCACCTTCGCCACCAACTCGGATGCGATTGCCAGCAGCTTCTATTCGCCGCTGAACAATCTGGCCAACTCCCTCAAGCAGTTCAACCAGAACACGATCCAGATCGTCGGTTACACCGACAGCACCGGCAGCCGCCAGCTCAACATGGATCTGTCCCAGCGTCGTGCTCAGAGCGTGGCGAACTACTTGACCTCTCAAGGCGTCAGCCCAACCAACCTGAGCGCCCGCGGTGCCGGCCCGGATAACCCGATTGCCAGCAACGCCGACGTGAATGGCCGCGCCCAGAACCGCCGTGTAGAGGTTAACCTCGGCCCGATCCCAGGCCAGCAATACGGCCAGCCTGCCCAGCAACAACAGGCGCCACAGCAGAACAACCAGTTCCAAGGCAATCCGTACCAGCAATACCAATAAACGCTGCCCACAAAAAAGGGCGCCGTGCAGACAATGCACGGCGCCCTATTTTGTGGTTGTCGGTTACATC
>NZ_JBOICG010000780.1:0-3562 GCF_050739995.1 Pseudomonas sp.
CTCCCACACTTGATCGGCGCCATCATCAAAATCACACCAGACCACTGATTTCCTATGACCCAAGCGTTAATCGAACTGTCCGACCTGGGCTTCAACTGGCCCGGTCACCCACAGTTGCTGGACATTCCCGCCTTCCGCCTGGAAGCAGGGGAAACCCTGTTTCTCAAAGGCCCGAGCGGCAGCGGTAAAACCACTCTGCTCGGGTTACTGGGCGGTGTGCAGAAACCCAGCCAGGGCAGCATTCGCCTGCTCGGCCAGGAGCTGACCGAACTGTCGGCGGGCGCCCGCGATCGTTTCCGCGTCGACCACACGGGCTACATCTTCCAGCAGTTCAACCTGCTGCCGTTTCTGTCGGTGCGCGAGAACGTCGAGTTGCCTTGTCATTTTTCCAAGCTGCGTGCGCAACGGGCGAAGCAGCGTCACGGCAGTGTCGACCAGGCCGCCGCCACCTTGCTGGCGCACCTGGGCTTGAAAGATCCTGGCTTGTTGGAACGTCGCGCCGACTCACTGTCCATCGGCCAACAACAACGGGTGGCCGCAGCCCGTGCACTGATCGGCCAACCGGAACTGGTGATCGCCGACGAACCCACCTCGGCCCTGGATTACGACGCCCGTGAAGCGTTCATCCAGTTGCTGTTCGCCGAATGCCGCGAGGCCGGGGCCAGCTTGTTGTTTGTCAGCCATGACCAGAGCCTGGCTCCGCTGTTCGACCGCAACCTGTCGCTGGCCGAACTCAATCGCGCCGCCACGCTCGCAGAGGTTTGAGATGTATCTGTTCCGTCTAGCCATGGCCAGCCTGGCTAACCGCCGCTTTACCGCGATCCTCACCGCGTTCGCCATCGCGCTGTCAGTCTGTTTGTTGCTCGCCGTGGAGCGGGTGCGTACCGAAGCACGCAACAGTTTCGCCAGCACCATCAGCGGCACCGACCTGATCGTCGGCGCCCGCTCCGGCTCGGTCAACCTGCTGCTGTACTCGGTATTCCGCATCGGCAACGCCACCAACAACATCCGTTGGGACAGCTACGAGCACTTCGCCGCCAACCCGCAGGTGAAATGGGCAATCCCGATTTCCCTCGGTGATTCCCACCGTGGGTACCGCGTGATGGGCACCAACGAGTCCTACTTCGAACACTACCAATACGGCCGTAAACAGAACCTCGAACTGGCCAGCGGCCGCGCCTTCGCCACCGACCCGTTCGAAGTGGTGCTCGGCGCCGAAGTGGCCGACGCACTGCATTACAAACTCGGCGACAAGCTGGTGCTGGCTCACGGTGTGGCGGTGGTCAGCCTGGTGAAGCACGATGACAAGCCGTTCACCGTGGTCGGCATTCTCAAGCGCACCGGCACACCGGTGGATCGCACGCTGCACATCAGCCTCGGTGGCATGGAAGCAATTCACATCGACTGGCACAACGGCGTACCGGCCCAGGGCAAGGGCCGCATCAGTGCCGATCAGGCACGCAACATGGACCTCACACCCCAGGCCATTACCGCGTTCATGTTGGGCCTGAACAACAAGATTTCCACTTTCGCCCTGCAACGGGAAATCAATGATTTCCGTGGTGAACCGATGCTGGCGATCCTCCCAGGCGTGGCCCTGCAAGAGCTGTGGAGCATGATGGGCACCGCTGAAAAAGCGCTGTTCGTGATCTCGCTGTTCGTGGTGCTGACCGGCTTGATCGGCATGCTCACAGCGATTCTCACCAGCCTCAATGAACGCCGCCGTGAAATGGCGATATTGCGCTCGGTGGGTGCACGGCCTTGGCATATCGCCACGCTGCTGATCTTCGAAGCCTTCGCACTGGCGTTGTCCGGCGTGGTCGCAGGCGTGGGTTTGCTGTACGTGTGCATCGCCGCATCACGCGGGTATTTGCAAGCCAACTATGGCCTGGACCTGCCGATGTCGTGGCCAAGCGAATATGAATGGACCTTGCTCGCCGGTATCCTGGCAGCAGCCCTGTTGATGGGCAGCGTGCCCGCGTGGCGCGCCTATCGACAATCCCTGGCCGATGGCCTGTCGATCCGTTTATGAGGAAGGTTTCGATGCGTCGTGCCCTGTTTGCGCTGTTGCTGCTGGTGAGCGTGCCGGTTTGGTCCGCCGACCAGCCCAAGGACCTGTCGTGGCAGGAGATGATCCCGCCGGATGCGCCACCGGAAATTCCCAACATGAAGCCGTTGCACGACCTGTCGAACATGGCCGATGCCTTGTCGGTCGAGGCGGCGCCTGCGGCCAAGCAGGAACTGCCCAACGCGCCCGTGGTGCAGAGCCTCGACGGCCAGCACATCCGTTTGCCGGGTTACATCGTGCCGCTGGAAGTCAGCGAAGAAGGCCGCACCACCGAGTTTCTGCTGGTGCCGTATTTCGGCGCGTGCATTCACGTGCCGCCACCGCCGTCGAACCAGATCGTGCATGTGAAAAGCGAAGTCGGGGTAAAACTCGATGAGCTGTATCAGCCGTACTGGATCGAAGGCTCGATGCAGGTCAAACCGTCCTCCAGCGAATTGGCGGACGCCGGCTACCAGATGGATGCCGAGAAAATTTACGTCTACGAGTTGCAGGAATAACCGCTCTCCTCAGAACACGAAGCTCCAATGTGGGAGCGGGCTTGCCCGCGAAGACGGAGTGTCAGTCAATAGGTTCATCGACTGATTCACCGCCTTCGCGAGTAAGCTCGCTCCCACAGTTTTGATCCGTGATTACCCTTTCATTGAGCTGAATCAAAAGACCGAACGGAACGATCTTTACCATTGGACCTACAACTTTTAAACGTCCTTTGGAGCTCCCATGAACAAGTCTCTGCTCGGCGCGTCCCTCTTCGCGCTCGCCCTCGCCGCCCCTGTCGCACACGCTCATGAAGCCGGCGACATTCTGGTTCGTGCCGGTGCTATCACCGTGAACCCGAAAGCCGACAGCGGCCACGTGAAGGTTGACCAGGGCCCATTGGCGGGCACCAACCTGGGCGGCAAGGCGACCATGAGCAGCGACACCCAACTGGGCTTGAACTTCGCCTACATGTTCACCAGCCACTGGGGTATCGAACTGCTGGCCGCGACGCCGTTCGAGCATGACGTGAAGCTCAAGAACACCGCCCTCGGCGCCGCCAACGGCAAGCTCGGCACCTTGAAGCATCTGCCGCCAACCCTGAGCGTCGTGTACTACCCGCTGGACAGCAAGTCGGCGTTCCAACCGTACGTGGGCGCCGGTATCAACTACACCTGGATCTACGACGAGCACGTCGGCAGCCGTGCGCAACAAGCCGGCTTCAGCAACTTCAAGGCTGAGAACTCTTGGGGCTGGGCCGCGCAGATCGGTGCCGACTACATGCTCAACGACAAGTGGATGATCAACGCCCAGGCGCGCTACATCGACATCAGCACCAAGGCCACCGTGGACAACAATGCGCTGGGCCAAGGCACTCGTGCCAAGGTGAATGTAGATGTGGACCCAATGGTTTACATGGTGGGTATCGGTTACAAGTTCTAAGCAACACTACATAACAATTGTGGGAGCGGGCTTGCTCGCGAATGCGGTGGACCAGCCAATGAATCTGTTGACTGACAC
>NZ_JBOICG010000781.1:0-3688 GCF_050739995.1 Pseudomonas sp.
TGTCCAACCTGCTCAACAAGGAAGGCATCGAGCACAAGGTACTGAACGCCAAGTTCCACGAAAAAGAAGCCGAGATCATCGCCCAGGCCGGTCGCCCAGGCGCACTGACTATCGCCACCAACATGGCCGGTCGTGGTACCGACATCCTGTTGGGCGGTAACTGGGAAGTCGAAGTCGCGGCACTGGAAAACCCGAGCCCTGAGCAGATCGCCCAAATCAAGGCCGACTGGCAGAAGCGTCACCAGGCCGTACTGGAGTCCGGTGGTTTGCAGGTGATTGCGTCCGAGCGCCACGAATCTCGCCGTATCGACAACCAGCTGCGCGGTCGTGCCGGTCGTCAGGGTGACGCGGGTTCCAGCCGCTTCTACCTGTCCCTGGAAGACAGCCTGATGCGTATCTTTGCCTCGGACCGGGTGAAGAACTTCATGAAGGCCCTGGGCATGCAGTCCGGTGAGGCGATCGAGCACCGCATGGTGACCAACGCCATCGAGAAGGCCCAGCGCAAGGTTGAAGGCCGCAACTTCGACATTCGTAAGCAACTGCTCGAGTTCGATGACGTCAACAACGAACAGCGTAAAGTGATCTATCACATGCGTAACACGTTGCTGGCCGCCGACAACATTGGCGAGACCATCGCTGATTTCCGTCAGGACGTGCTGAACGCCACCGTCAGCGCCCACATTCCGCCACAGTCCCTGCCTGAGCAGTGGGATGTTGCCGGCCTGGAAGCGGCGCTCAAGAGCGACTTCGGTGTCGACCTGCCGGTCCAACAGTGGCTGGACGAAGACGATCACCTGTACGAAGAGACATTGCGCGAGAAGCTGATGACCGAGCTGCTGGCCGCGTACAACGAGAAAGAAGAACAGGCGAGTGCCGAAGCACTGCGCACCTTCGAGAAACAAATCGTACTGCGCGTGCTGGACGACCTGTGGAAAGACCACCTGTCGACCATGGACCACCTGCGTCACGGCATCCACTTGCGTGGCTACGCCCAGAAGAACCCGAAGCAGGAGTACAAGCGCGAGTCGTTCACGCTGTTCTCCGAGCTGCTGGATTCGATCAAGCGCGACTCGATTCGCGTGCTGTCCCACGTTCAGGTGCGTCGCGAAGACCCGATCGAGGAAGAGGCTCGCCTGCGTCAGGAAGCCGAAGCGCTGGCTGCCCGCATGCAGTTCCAGCATGACGAAGCACCGGGTCTCGAGCAGCCGGAAGTATTGGGCGAAGAGGTCGATGTGGCCTTGGCTCAAACACCGGTTCGCAACGATCAGAAGCTGGGCCGCAACGAACTGTGCTGGTGCGGTTCGGGCAAGAAGTTCAAACACTGTCACGGCGAAATCAACTAAGATTTTTGCCTGACGCTGCAACACCCCGCGCCGCGACCGGCTTCTGCCGTCGCGGCGTTTTGCCATTAATTTCACCGTCGATCACGACGGCACAGACATCACCTATTTTTAAGGAGCGCATTCATGGCTGTTGGTCTTGGTCCTTTGCCCACATTGCACCCGGTTGCCGGTTTTGAACTCGGTATCGCTTCGGCCGGCATCAAGCGCCCGGGGCGCAAGGATGTGGTGGTGATGCGCTGTGCCGAAGGCTCGACCGTGGCAGGTGTGTTCACCCTCAACGCGTTCTGCGCAGCACCGGTGATCCTGGCCAAGCAACGCGTTGCCGGCAACATCCGTTACCTGCTGACCAACACCGGCAATGCCAACGCCGGCACCGGCGAGCCGGGCCTGGTTGCCGCGGCGCGCACTTGCGCCAAGCTGGCCCAACTGGCGGGCGTGGATGCCAGCCAAGTGCTGCCGTACTCCACCGGCGTAATCGGTGAGCCACTGCCTGTGGAAAAAATCGAAGGCGCCCTGCAAGCTGCGCTGGATGATCTGTCTGTGGATAACTGGGCCGCTGCCGCCACCGGCATCATGACCACCGACACGCTGCCAAAGGGCGCAAGCCGACAGTTCGTGCACGAAGGCGTGACCGTCACCGTGACAGGTATCAGTAAGGGCGCGGGCATGATCCGCCCGAACATGGCCACCATGCTCGGCTACATCGCCACCGATGCCAAGGTCTCCCGTGAGGTGCTGCACAAGTTGATGCTGGACGGCGCCAACAAGTCGTTCAACCGCATCACCATCGATGGCGACACCTCTACCAACGACTGCTGCATGCTGATCGCTACCGGCAAGGCCAACCTGCCGGAAATCACCACCACTGAAGGCCCATTGTTCGAGGCGTTGAAAAAGGCGGTGTTTGAAGTGTGCATGGAGGTGGCCCAGGCCATCGTGCGCGATGGCGAAGGTGCCACCAAGTTCGTCACGGTTGAAGTCAACGGCGGCGCCAATCACCAGGAATGCCTGGATGTGGGTTACACCGTAGCCCATTCGCCGCTGATCAAAACCGCGCTGTTCGCCTCCGACCCGAACTGGGGCCGCATCCTTGCCGCCGTCGGCCGTGCCGGCGTACCGGATCTGGACGTGAGCAAGATCGACGTGTTCCTGGGTGAGGTGTGCATCGCCAGCCGTGGTGCCCGTGCCGAAACCTACACCGAGGCTCAGGGCTCGGCGGTGATGCAGCAAGAAGAAATCACCATCCGTATCGAACTGGGTCGCGGCGCGTGCAGCGAAACCATCTGGACCACCGACCTGTCCCACGAGTACGTGAAGATCAACGCGGAATACCGTACCTGATAGCCAAGAGGAAAAACGCGGTGAAACGAGTGCATGTAGCAGCAGCGGTGATCCGCGGTGTCGACGGCAGGATTTTGCTGGCGCGCCGTGCCGACACCCAGCATCAGGGCGGCCTCTGGGAGTTTCCCGGTGGCAAGGTGGAGGCCGATGAGTCGGTCGCAACCGCCTTGTCGCGTGAATTGCAGGAGGAATTGGGCATTCAGGTCACTACGGCGCGACCGCTGATCAAGGTGCAGCATGATTACCCGGACAAACAGGTGTTGCTGGATGTCTGGGAGGTGTCGGCGTTTACCGGTGAGCCTCATGGGGCCGAAGGGCAGCCGCTGGAATGGGTCGCGCCTCGGGACTTGCTCAACTATGAGTTCCCGGCTGCCAATGCACCCATCGTTTCGGCGGCGCGCTTGCCTGCAGAGTACCTGATCACTCCTGGCGAGCTGGAAACCCCAACGCTGTTGCGGGGCCTTCAGAAAGCCATTGCGGGTGGCATCAAGCTGGTTCAACTGCGTGCGCCCAACGGCTACGACCCTAAATACCGTGACTTGGCGGTGGATGCAGTGGGCCTGTGTGCTGGCAAGGCGCAATTGATGCTCAAGGGGCCCTTTGAGTGGCTGGGGGATTTCCCTTCGGCAGGCTGGCACATGACCTCGGCGCAACTGCGCAAATATGCGAGTAAAGGTCGGCCATTGCCCAAGGACCGCTGGTTGGCGGCTTCTTGCCACAATGCTGAGGAGCTGGCGCTGGCGGAACTGATGGACGTGGATTTCGTCACGCTGTCACCGGTACAGCCGACCCAGACCCATCCTGATGCGCAGCCTTTGGGTTGGGAGCAGGCGGCGGAGTTGATCAAGGGATTCAGCAAGCCGGTGTTTCTGTTGGGCGGGCTTGGGCCTGCCGAGCGGGAGCAGGCTTGGGAAACCGGCGCCCAAGGTGTTGCCGGTATTCGGGCGTTCTGGCCAGAGGTTTGATGTCGTTCTGACTGGCCTCTTCGCGAGCAAGCCCGCTCC
>NZ_JBOICG010000782.1:0-3683 GCF_050739995.1 Pseudomonas sp.
GAAAACCGAATGACAGCGCGGATATAAAAAAGCCCCTGGACCTTAAGGTCCAGGGGCTTTTTTATATCCGCGCTGTCATTCGGTTTTCCGAACGTCGCCCACCACACCATTCGGTTTGCCGGACCACTCGCTGGTTTTTTTGCCGTCACGCAAAGTTAATCTTCATATAAATCATACAGTTAACCTTTTATTTAAGGTATGGCACGACTCATGCTCTACACTCCCTGACGATTGCCTGAGACGCCTCAGGAGCCGTTACGGGCATTCGCTGTACAAGAGAGCCGTTTAGCCGGCTTCATAAAAAAAACAAATGTCGAGGAAGTATTGATGCGCATCGTTCCCCATATCCTGGGCGCAGCTATCGCTGCTGCTCTGATCAGCACTCCAGTTTTCGCCGCCGAACTCACCGGCACACTGAAGAAGATCAACGACTCCGGCACCATCACTCTCGCGCACCGCGACAGCTCCATTCCGTTTTCCTACATTGCGGATGGTTCGGGCAAACCTGTGGGCTACTCCCACGACGTTCAGTTGGCTGTGGTTGAAGCCCTGAAAAAAGACCTGAACAAGCCCGACCTCAAGGTCAAGTACAACCTGGTGACCTCGCAAACCCGTATCCCGTTGATCCAGAACGGCACCGCGGATCTTGAGTGCGGCTCCACCACCAACAACGCCGAACGCGCCCAGCAAGTTGATTTCACCGTCAACATCTTCGAAATCGGCACTCGCCTGCTGGTCAAGAAAGACAAGGATGGCAAGCCTTCCTACGCTGACTTTGCCGACCTGAAAGGCAAGAACGTCGTGACCACCGCCGGCACCACGTCCGAGCGCATCATCAAGGCGATGAACGCCGACAAGCAGATGGGCATGAACGTCATCTCCGCCAAAGACCACGGCGAATCCTTCCAGATGCTGGAAAGCGGCCGTGCCGTTGCCTTCATGATGGACGACGCCCTGCTGGCCGGCGAAGAAGCCAAGGCCAAGAAGCCGGATGACTGGGTCATCACCGGCACGCCACAGTCCTTCGAAGCCTATGCCTGCATGGTTCGTAAAGACGATCCAGCGTTCAAGAAGGCTGTCGATGACGCCATCGTTGGCCTGTACAAGTCTGGCGAGATCAACAAGATCTACAGCAAGTGGTTCGAAAGCCCGATCCCACCGAAAGGCCTGAACCTGAACTTCCCGATGAGCGACAAGGTGAAGGAGCTGATTGCCAACCCAAGCGACAAGCCAGCGCCTGACGTAAAAATCTGATACCTGACTAAGCTTATCTCCTGAGGGAGCCAACTCTCCCTCAGGCGTCTGTTACTACCTGCTGGCTTTAATTTGGAACACTCGACCTGGCGGTTTTCGAGCCGATCGCGTGTGCCTGGCGTTCACCGTCAGGCGGGAAAGGATCTTCCCCAAGCGGGTGCTTGTACATCGATCGATCTCGAGGGGAGACCCTAATGAATTACAACTGGGACTGGGGCGTGTTCTTCAAGTCCACCGGCGTGGGCAGCGAGACTTATCTCGACTGGTACATCGCCGGCTTGGGCTGGACCATCGCCATCGCTGTCGTGGCATGGATTATCGCCTTGTTGCTGGGGTCCATTCTGGGCGTCATGCGCACCGTGCCAAACCGCATCGTATCGGGCATCGCGACCTGCTACGTGGAACTGTTTCGTAACGTGCCGCTGCTGGTTCAGCTGTTCATCTGGTACTTCCTGGTACCCGATATGCTGCCGCAGAACCTGCAGGACTGGTACAAACAAGACCTGAACCCGACTACCTCGGCCTACCTGAGCGTGGTGGTGTGCCTGGGCCTGTTCACCGCCGCACGTGTGTGTGAACAAGTACGTACCGGCATCCAGGCGCTGCCACGTGGCCAAGAGTCCGCCGCGCGCGCCATGGGTTTCAAGCTGCCGCAGATCTACTGGAACGTGCTGCTGCCCCAGGCTTATCGGATCATCATTCCGCCGCTTACCTCGGAATTCCTCAACGTGTTCAAGAACTCCTCCGTGGCGTCCTTGATCGGCCTGATGGAACTGCTGGCGCAAACCAAGCAGACCGCCGAGTTCTCGGCCAACCTGTTTGAAGCCTTCACCCTGGCCACCCTGATCTACTTCACCCTGAACATGAGCCTGATGTTGCTGATGCGCCTGGTCGAGAAGAAAGTCGCCGTGCCCGGCCTGATCTCCGTGGGGGGTAAATAATGGACTTCGATTTCAGCGGCATCATCCCCGCCATCCCCGGCCTGTGGAACGGCATGGTCATGACCCTGCAGTTGATGGTCATGGGCGTGGTCGGCGGCATCGCGCTGGGTACGATCCTGGCGCTGATGCGCCTGTCGTCCAGCACACTGCTGTCGCGCCTGGCCGGCGCCTATGTGAACTACTTTCGCTCGATCCCACTGCTGTTGGTGATCACCTGGTTCTACCTGGCGGTGCCGTTCGTGCTGCGCTGGATCACCGGCGAAGACACCCCGATCGGGGCGTTCACCTCCTGCGTCGTGGCCTTCATGATGTTCGAAGCCGCGTACTTCTGCGAAATCGTGCGGGCCGGCGTGCAGTCGATCCCCAAGGGCCAGATGGGCGCAGCACAAGCGATGGGCATGACCTACGGCCAGACCATGCGCCTGATCATCCTGCCCCAGGCGTTCCGCAAGATGACCCCGTTGCTGCTGCAACAGTCGATCATCCTGTTCCAGGACACCTCGCTGGTCTACACCGTGGGCCTGGTGGACTTCCTCAACTCCGCCCGCTCCAACGGCGACATTATCGGCCGCTCCAATGAGTTCCTGATCTTCGCCGGTGTCGTCTACTTCATCATCAGCTTTTCCGCCTCGCTGCTGGTCAAGCGTCTGCAAAAAAGGTTTGCCGTATGATCTCTATCAAGAACATCAACAAGTGGTATGGCGACTTCCAGGTGCTGACCGACTGCAGCACCGAGGTTAAAAAAGGCGAAGTGATCGTGGTGTGCGGCCCATCGGGCTCGGGCAAATCCACCCTGATCAAGTGCGTCAACGCATTGGAACCGTTCCAGAAGGGCGACATCGTGGTCGATGGCACGTCCATCGCCGACCCGAAGACCAACCTGCCGAAACTGCGCTCGCGCGTGGGCATGGTGTTCCAGCACTTCGAGCTGTTCCCGCACCTGACCATCACCGAAAACCTGACCATCGCGCAGATCAAGGTGCTCGGCCGCACCAAGGAAGAAGCCACCAAGAAGGGCCTGCAACTGCTCGACCGCGTGGGCCTGTCGGCACACGCCCACAAGCATCCGGGCCAACTGTCCGGCGGTCAGCAGCAACGGGTAGCAATTGCCCGCGCCCTGGCCATGGACCCGATCGTCATGCTGTTCGACGAACCAACCTCGGCGCTGGACCCGGAAATGGTCAACGAAGTGCTGGACGTAATGGTGCAACTGGCCCACGAAGGCATGACCATGATGTGCGTGACCCACGAAATGGGCTTCGCCCGCAAAGTGGCCGACCGCGTTATCTTCATGGACGCCGGCAAGATCATCGAAGACTGCCCGAAAGAAGAGTTCTTCGGCGACATCAGCGCCCGCTCTGAACGCGCGCAGCACTTCCTTGAGAAAATCCTGCAGCACTAAAGCCAACGCCGCGTGGGCTTTTTGTAGTGAGCGGGCTTGCCCCGCGCTGGGGGGCGAAGCCGCCCTAAAACCAGGCACCCTAATTC
>NZ_JBOICG010000783.1:0-8339 GCF_050739995.1 Pseudomonas sp.
TCGCCAGGGTGACCACGGCGGTGGCTTCGTACACCGACCCGGCCCACAGGCCGACGATCGCTACGCCAACCAGGGCTGAGCTGGTCAAGGTCCGGCGGCGAAAGGCCGGCGCGAAGATCTCCCACCATGGCGTACGCGGACCGGTCTTTGCCGCTTGGCGCTGCGGCTCCTTGACCTTCAGCGCGGTGTACACCGCCACTACCGCTGGGAACAGCCCACACAGGAACATCACCCGCCAACCATAGGCAGCACCCACGGTGTAGTTGAGCAGCGCGGCGATGAAAAAGCCCAGGTAATAGCCGGTTTGCAGGTAACCGGCACCCATCTTGCGGCGGTCTTCGGGCCAGCTTTCGGCGACGTAGGTGCCGGCCAGCGCCCATTCACCGCCCACGCCGATGCCGGCGATCAAGCGAAAAATCGCCAACTGCCAGATGTTGTCGGAAAACGCCGCCGCGCCAGTGAACAACGAGTACACCAGGATGCTCGCGGCCAACACCTTGACCCGCCCAAAGCGATCCGCCAGAGGCCCCCAGATAAACGACAGGCCCCAGCCAACCAGGAACAGGCCGAACATGATCGAGCCATACATGGCGATATTTGCGGCGGTGGGTTCCAGGCCGGAGTGGGGCAGCAGTTCGGTGAGGGCCGGGATCAGCACCAGGGCGAAAATGACGGAATCCACGCCGTCCAGCACCCAGCCCAGGTAGACCGCCCAGAACCCGCGAATCTGCTCGCGGGACAGCGGTGTTTTGTAGGGTTTTGCACGCAGTGTCGATGCGGTTAACGCTTTGGACATGACGACCTCCCATGGCCCTGATCGGGCTTTCTTGTTGTGAGGTCAATCTAGGATGCGACGGCATAAGCAACAAATATGAAATTCCTTTGGTGGCATCGGATTTTTATATAGAGTCGAAGGCTTTCCAGGAGGACAGTCATGGACCTGCGCCAGTTGCGGTACTTCGTCAAAGTGGTCGAATGCGCCAACATCACCCGTGCCAGCGAGGCCCTGCACATCGCCCAGCCGGCCATCAGCCAGCAGATGCGCAACCTGGAACAGGACATGGGAATGCAACTGCTCGAACGCGGCGCCCAAGGCGTAGTGCCCACCGCCGCCGGCCAGACCTTGTACCGGCACGCTGTCGACCTGTTGCGCCAGGCCGACGCCACCCACGAGTTGCTGCGCCAGGACGCCGAATACCCACAGGGCAAGGTCTCGGTGGGCATGCCGTCGAGTACGGCGCGGATGCTCGCGATACCCCTGGCGCGTACCATTCGCAGCCGTTATCCGGGTATCAAGCTGGAGCTGATCGACGCGCCGAGTGCGCAGTTGGGAGGTTTGATCACCCAGGGCCGTGTGGCGCTGGCAGTGCAGGTCGACGGGGTGCCGACGCGGGGTGTGATCGCCCGGCGTCTATTCAGCGAGACCCTGTATCTGGTGGCGTGGCCGGAATTCGAATTGCCACCGACGCCGTTGAGCATCCAGAGCCTGGCGCGGATGCCGCTGGTGCTGCCCTGTGCGCCGAACACCATTCGCAGTCGTGTCGAGTCCGCCATGCAGGAGGCCGGGTTGCCGTTTGCCGTGGAGTTCGAAGCCAACTCCACCGACCTGTTGTTTTCGGCGGTGCTGGCGCGGCTCGGTGTGACCGTGTTGCCGTGGGCGGCGGCCCATGTGGAGTTGGAGCAGAACCGACTGAAGCTGGCACGTATCGACCATCGCTTGTTCAGCCGCGAACTGTCCTTGTGCTGGCCGGACACGGCGGTGCAGAGCAACGCCGTGCAGAAGGTCAAGGCGACCATTCTTGAGTTGTTCGAAGGGTTTGAGCAGCAGGCGGGGTGGGCGACCCCCGCCTAACTGTCTGGCGCCGTTTACTTGGGTTTATGCGTGTCCAAAGCGGTGGCAATCACACTGCCCATAGGCGTCGGTTTTGGCGCCTGGCGGTGTTCCACTGCATTGATTGCCCATTCTTCCAACCGCACGCGGTCACGCTGGAACAGCATCACGTGGGTGGAACCACCGAACTCGAAATGACCAATTTCGGTGCCGCGCTTGATGACGACCGGTTTGCTGCCTTCACCGACGATAAACGCCGGTTCGATGATGCAGGTCGAGACTTCCACCATGCCGATGCAAATCAGCGCCACGTACCCGCAGGTGGGGTGCTCGAAAATAAAGATCGCCCGGGCCGCCACATGGCCCAGGTAGGGTTGTGACTCGGTGCCTTCCCAGGTGCCCGGGCCTTCCTTCTGAGCCGGGCGTTGGGCGAAGTAAGTGCCGGGCTGTACCCATGAGCGCACCAGGGTGCCGTCCAACGGGGCGTTCCAGCGATGGTAGTGGGTGGCGGACAGGAACCCCTGGTAAAGCTGACCACCTTCGAACAACTTGGCCCACCGGCTCTCGCCGGCGAACAGGTCCAGCAGCGAGTAATTGACGTCCTTGATCCAGAAGTCGCTCTCGAAGGCGATATTGTTCTGGTACTCCCAGGGTGTGGTCTCGCAGCCGATGTCGATCTGAGTCTTGGCATCGCCCTGGAATGGCCGCGCGCCGGGCACGAACTTGCGGATGAAAAAATCGTTCCACGAAGCGAATCCATAACCAGGTTTTTTCGGATCGTGCTCCATCTGGTCCCAGACCCCGGCTTTCCACGCGGCCTTGGAGATCCACGAGCCTGGTTTTTCGGGGTTTTTGATGTCGAGCTTGTCCAGGGATTGCGGGCTCTTGAGGTAGGCGTTCCAAGTGTCGAGCACCTTCTTGAACTGCTGGTTGAAGGTCGCGTCATGGAACAGCGCCACGCCGGCTTCGGTGGCCATGGAAATCGCCAGGAAGCCATTCATCGGCGTGCCCACCTGGGCGGTGTCGTTGAAGGACGACGAAGTGGTAACGATCTCGTTGAGAATCTCGAAGAAACTGTCGTAGCCCTCGATCCATACCGCGTCGCCATCCTCGGTTTTGATCTGGTCACGGGTTTGGGGCGGCAGGGTCAGCACGAAGGCGTTGGACTGCTCGATCATCGACATCACCCACATGCGGTACACACTGTTGCGGGTGACCCACTGCTTGAACGCCACCAGTTGCGGCTGCATGGGCGCGAGGGTGCCGGCTTTTTTCATCGCGGCGATGTAGTTGCGCAGCGGCACCAGGTAATTGGCGGTCGCCCACACGCGGTTGGGTACCCAGAAACCCATCTGCAGGGGGCCGGCGTTGTCCAGGGTGAGCAAGTTGGAACCGCTGCCCTCGACGGGCGGTGGGGTTTTACGGGGTTGAGTGGCAGGTGAGGAACGATCAGTGTGCGCCATGGTATTAGTCCTTTAAACATCGCTACGTGGGTAAGCTCTTCTTGAGCAATGTTCAGCGTAGCCAGCACGGGACCGGGGTTTGTAATGGTTGGCTATAACCAGCTGCGCCCACCGACAAAAATCATCTTCGACACCAACTCCACAATGTTCTTCACCTCCAGCTTCTTCATCAACCGTGCCCGGTGCACCTCCACCGTGCGGTGGGAAATCCCCAGGCGCAGGGCGATTTCCTTGGACTTGAGGCCGTTGACGATCAGCATGGCGATTTCCCGTTCCCGTGGCGTGAGGTCGCCGGTGCCGGCATAGGGACGGTCCAGGCGCTCGAAGTGCCAGATCATCAGCTTGAACGGGTCTTTGGGGGTGAGGGTGTAGCCGTGGGACTTGGCCCAGAACACTTCGCCGTTTTTGTGCTGCATGAAGCGTTCATCGGAGTAGAAGCCGTTTTCACTGTCGAGCAGCCAGTCATGGCTGCGCTTGCCGATGGCGTGGTAATCGGCCTGGGACGGATAAATCAACAGGGTCAATTGGTTGACCAAGGCTTCGCGGGGGTAGCCGAACAGCTTCAGGAAGGCTTCGTTGCAGTCGACGATCACGCGGTGGCGGGTGACGATTTGTGGCGCGGGAGACAATCGGAACGCCAGGCGCTCGATATCTTGGAGTGGTTGTGCAAACACGGTCATTGGGCGTCCTGCCTCGTGGTGTATCGCTTCGGTTACTACTTATCCATGTAAGTAGTTACACGAATTGGCGAGCGACCAAGGGTGGTTCATTGTAGGCAATGTTTAGACCCACACCAGAAGAAATTGAATATGCCTGCTGATTGCGTCTCCATAGTTGCCGCTGGTCATTCGCGTTTTGGTCGCCTGGAAGGCGCCACCCTTGAAGACCTGATCGTACAGGTCACCCGCGAAGCCCTAAAGGATGCGGCCATTGATGCATCAGAGATTGACGCGCTGTTTCTCGGCCACTTCAATTCCGGGCTGGTGCCCGACGGCTTTGCCGCCTCGCTGCTGTTGCAAGCTGATCCGGGGCTGCGCTTCAAGCCGGCCACCCGTTGTGAAAATGCCTGTGCGTCTGGCTCGGCGGCGATCCAGGCCGGGGTCAATGCGATCCTGTCCGGTAGCGCCGAGCTGGTACTGGTGGTGGGCGCCGAAAAGATGACCCACACCTCCACGGCCGCTGTCACCCAGGCCTTGGCCGGTGCCGGCTATCAGAATGACCCAGCGGAAGCCGGCCTGAGCTTCCCGCAACTGTTTGGCCGCGCCGCCCGGCAATACGCCGAGCGCTACCATTGCCCGCTGGCCTCGATGGCGGCTATCGCCACCAAGAACCACTCCAATGCCATGGCCAACCCGCTGGCGCAGATGCACCGAGTGATGGATTTTGAACACTGCAACAACGTGTCCAAGAGCAACCCGCTCGTGGCCGAGTCCCTGCGCTTGACTGATTGTTCGCTGATCAGCGACGGTGCCGCCGCGATCATCCTGGCGTCGCCCAAGCGGGCACGGGCGTTTCGCCGTGATGTGCAGATCCGTACGATGACTCAGGTCAACGACACACTGCCCATTGCCCAACGCGACATCCTCGCCTTCGAAGGCCCGCAACAGGCGATCCACACGGCGCTGCGCGGGGCCAATATCACCCTGGCCGACCTGAGTTTTGCCGAGGTGCACGACTGCTTCACCATCGCCGAACTGCTGATCTACGAAGCCATGGGCCTGGCGCCCAAAGGCGAGGGCCATCGCGTGCTCGACAGCGGCGTGGTGCGCGCAGGCGGCAGATTGCCGGTGAACCTCTCCGGTGGGCTCAAGGCCAAGGGGCATCCGGTGGGCGCGACCGGTGTGTCGATGCATGCCTTGGCATTTCGACAATTGACCGGCGAGCCTATTGGCCTGGCGGTGCCCAACCCTGAGTTCGGCCTGGTGTTCAACATGGGCGGGATGGCGGTGGCCAACTACGCCTCGGTCCTGCACGCACGCCGGTACTGAACCATGAACATCGCCAACTGGCTGCATGACACTCAACGCCGTCATCCACAGCGTCCGGCGCTGTTCGACGGTACCCGGCAAGTCGCCGACTACGCCACCTTTGCTGCCCATGTGCGCCAGCGCGCCGCTTGCCTGGTGGACCAGCATGGCCTGGCACCGGGCGATGCCGTCGCGGTGCTGATGAAGAACAGCTGCGATTACCTGGAATTGCTCTACGCAATCTGGTGGATGGGCGCGGTGGCCGTGCCCATCAACGCCAAACTGCATCCGGCGGAGGCCGCGTGGATCGCCGACAACGCCGAGGCGCGCTTGATCTTCACCGACGGCGGCCAGGTGTTTTCGTCGCGGGATCTCCCCTTGCGCTGCAAGGAGCTGGACGGCCACCTGCTACCGCCGACCCGTGGCTGGCCGACCTTGGTGCAACCTGTATCGCGCCAGGACCAGGACCTCGCCTGGCTGTTCTATACCTCCGGCACCACCGGGCGTTCCAAGGGCGTGATGCTGTCCCATGGCAACCTGATTGCCATGTCGTTGTGTTACGCCACGGATGTCGACGCGGTGCATGCCGATGATGCGGCGCTGTATGCGGCGCCGATGTCCCATGGTGCCGGGCTCTATAACTTCATTCATGTGCGTTGCGGTGCACGCCATGTGGTGCCGACTTCCCAGGGCTTCGACGCGGTCGAGCTGTTCGCACTGGCTGCCGAGCTGGGCAATGTTTCGCTGTTCGCCGCGCCGACCATGGTCAAGCGCATGGTCGAACAGGCGCGGCGCCAGGATTACCACGGCGAAGGCATCAAGACCCTCGTCTACGGCGGTGGGCCGATGTATCTGGCTGACCTGCGTGAAGCCATCGACTGCTTTGGCCCGCGCCTGGTGCAGATCTACGGCCAGGGCGAAAGCCCGATGACCATCAGCGTGCTGCCCCGGGCAGTGATCGCTGACCGCCAACGTGTCGATTGGGCCACCCTGGCCGCGTCCGTCGGCCACGCGCAATCCTGCGTTGAAATCCAGATTCTCAACGGCCAGCACCAGCCGGTGCCGACCGGTGAACGTGGCGAAATTGCCGTACGTGGCGCCACGGTGATGCAAGGCTATTGGCGCAACCCCGAGGCTACCGGGCAAACCCTGGTCGACGGTTGGCTGCTGACTGGCGACATCGGCTTTCTCGACGCAGCCGGTTACCTCACGCTCACGGATCGCTCCAAGGACGTGATCATCAGTGGCGGCAGCAACGTGTATCCGCGTGAAGTCGAGGAAGTGCTGGCCCAGCATCCCGAGGTGTTTGAAGTGTGCGTGGTGGGCGAGGCGGACGCGCAGTGGGGCGAGTCGGTGGTGGCGTTTGTGGTGACCCACAGCGGCGAGCCTCTGGACGACGCCGAACTGACGGCGTGGTTTGTGGAGCGCATGGCGTCTTTCAAGAAACCCAAGAAGTACCTGTTCCGTGACGAGTTGCCCAAGAACAGCTACGGCAAAATCCTCAAGACCGACTTGCGGCAGTGGTTGAAAGACGCGAGTATCGCCGCCACTCGCTAGCCCGCGTTTTCTCATGGACAGAACAACAGACAAGGAGTCCCACGATGGGCATTCACCCGCAAGACACGTTGCGCAAGCGGCGCCGTGCGTTTCTCGGCGCCACCTCCGGCCACTTGATCGAGTGGTACGACTACGGCGTCTACGGCTTTCTTGCCGTGTACATCGGCCAGGCGTTTTTCGTCTCCGATGATCCCACCACCAGCCTGCTGGCCAGCTTTGCCGCGTTTGCCCTGAGCTTCTTTATCCGGCCCCTGGGTGGGCTGTTCTTCGGCCCATTGGCGGACAAGATCGGTCGCCGCAAAACCTTGATCATGGCGCTGGTGATGATGACCGGCTCCACTGTGTTGCTGGGTTTGCTGCCCACCTACGCGACCCTGGGCATCGCGGCGCCGATCCTGCTGATCCTGGTGCGCTGCGTGCAGGGCTTCTCGGCGGGGGGCGAGATCGGCACCGTCACCAGTTTTATCTCCGAATATGCCGGCCCCGGCCGTCGTGGTTTCGCCACCTGCTGGTTGATGGTCACTGCAGTACTCGGCCTGTTGCTGGGCGGTGCGGTGGCCAATGGCATGACCTGGGTGCTGGGCGCCGACCTGATGCAGGAATGGGCCTGGCGTGTGCCGTTCCTGATCGCCGCGCCCCTGGGCTTCATCTCCATGTACATCCGCTTGAAGCTCGAAGACAGCCCCGAGTTCCTCGCCCTGCAACGCGCCGGGCAAACTTCCCGCGCACCGCTGCGTGAAGTCTGGCAATGGAAGCGGGCGATTGCCCTGGTGTTCTTTATCATCACCTTGCACAGCTCGATCTTTTACCTGGTGCTGACTTTCGCCTCGACCTATATGGCCAAGATCCTCAAGTTCGACAGTGGCACCACTTTGCTCTATGTGTTTGTCGCGAGTTTCTCGGCGGCGTTTGTGATGCCGTTTGGTGGGGCGTTCACTGATAAGTACGGACGCAAGCCGTTCCTGATGGTGATCGGCACGCTGGCGACCTTGGCGATGTTCTGGCTGTTCAAGTCGGCACCGACCGCCACACCGACGACATTCTTTGCGCCGTTGATGGCGGTGGCGATTTTGTTTGGGTTGTATGCGTCGTCGACCTACGCGCTGATGAGTGAGCTGTTGCCGACGCGTATCCGCTCCACTGGGATTGCAGTGGCATATAACGTGCCGGTGGCGGTGTTTGGGGGCAGTGCGCCGTTGATCTCGACCTGGTTGATCAAGGTGACCGGCGATATCACTTCACCGTGGTATTTCTACGTCGCGACGGGGGTGGTGTCGCTGATTGCGTTGGTGGTGCTGCGTAAGGAAGATTTTGTGGCCAGTGGCAGTCCTGCGGCGGTGCCTGCCAATGTGGCGCTTGCGTAACTGTGGGAGGGGGCTTGTCCTAAAGCACGGACTAACTCTTGTAGTGAGCGGGCTTGTCCCGCGCTGGGTGGCGAAGCCGCCCCAAATCCAGGCACCTCGGTCTTCCTGAAACACCGCGGCACCCCTGTTGGGGTGGCTCCGCCACCCAGCGCGGGAC
>NZ_JBOICG010000784.1:0-12576 GCF_050739995.1 Pseudomonas sp.
AATGAGGTGTGTACTTTTCCATAAGACACCTGAGCCCAATAATTACCCTCAGAGGGTAATTTTACCAATCGAAAATTCGGTTCATTTTCCCGCCTGAAAACCCTAGTGCGTTGCCTTCGTAGGCAACTCCGAATAGGCTGTAGGAAAATTCATCCTATGATTGGACGAAAGCGCAAAGCCCATGACAGACATCACCCCGCTGATCAAACGCTCCCTGGTCGATCAGGCCCTGGAACAGTTGCGCCTGCGCATCACCGAAGGCAGATGGGCTATTGGTGAGCGCCTGCCCACCGAGCCCGAGCTGTCTGCCGAGTTGGGTATCAGCCGCAATACGGTGCGCGAGGCCATGCGTGTGTTGGTGTTTTCCGGGTTGATCGAGATACGCCAGGGCGACGGCAGTTACCTGCGCTCGATGACCGACCCGATGGGGGCCATGCGCGCGCTGTCCCATTGCACGCTGGAGCTGGCCCAGGAGACGCGGCAGATTTTGGAAGTGGAGGCCATCGGCCTTGCAGCGCTTCGCCGCACCGAGGAAGACCTCATGGTGCTACGCGAGGCCCTGGATGCCAGTGCCGCGCTGTACCACGGTGACCTGGAGGCCTACATCAGCGCTGACCTGACCTTCCACAAACACTTGGTGGACGCCGCCCACAACCCGGCACTGAGTGAGCTGTACCAATACTTCTCGGCCATCGTCGCCGCCCAGCTGCGTCAGACCCTGAACATCTCACCGCGTCGCCAGACGGTGTTCGACCTGCATATCGCCTTGCTCGACGCCGTGGAAAACCAAGACCCGGAACGCGCCAAATCCCTCTGCCGGCAGTTGATCAATGAACCCTGAAACCAAGCTTGAAGAACTGCTGATCGACGCCGAAGCCGACGACGAAGTGGTGCAACACACTCACCCGGTGGTGAACCGCCCCTGGCTGTTGCTGCTGGGCCTGATCCTGGTGGCGCTGAACCTGCGCCCGGCGCTGTCGAGCTTGTCGCCCTTGCTCAGTGAGGTCTCCGACAGCCTCGGGTTGTCGGCGGCCAAGGCGGGGTTGCTGACCACCTTGCCGGTGTTGTGCCTGGGCCTGTTCGCACCGACGGCACCGATCCTCGCCCGGCGTTTCGGTGCCGAGCGGGTAGTACTAGGCATCCTGCTGACACTGGCCGCCGGAATCATCCTGCGCAGTACTTTTGGCGAAGTCGGTTTGTTTGCCGGCAGCCTGATCGCAGGCGCGAGCATTGGCATCATCGGCGTGTTGCTGCCGGGCATCGTCAAGCGTGATTTCGCCAAGCAGGCGGGTACCATGACCGGTGTCTACACCATGGCGTTGTGCCTGGGCGCGGCGCTGGCGGCGGGAGCCACGGTGCCCCTCAGCCAATACTTCGGTGATAGTTGGGCCTTGGGCCTGGGTTTTTGGATTGTTCCCGCATTGGTGGCGGCGCTGTTCTGGTTGCCGCAAGTGGGGCAGAAACACGGCGCGCACCGGGTGGCCTATCGCGTGAAGGGGTTATTGCGTGATCCGTTGGCGTGGCAAGTGACCTTGTACATGGGCCTGCAATCGTCCCTGGCGTACATCGTGTTCGGCTGGCTGCCATCGATTCTGATCGGCCGTGGCTTGAGTGCCACCGAGGCAGGATTGGCGTTGTCGGGTTCCATCATCGTGCAATTGGTCAGCTCCCTTGCCGCGCCGTGGCTGGCTACCCGTGGCAAGGACCAGCGCCTGGCAATCGTGGTGGTGATGGTGTTGACCCTTGGCGGTCTGTTCGGCTGCCTATATGCGCCGATTGATGGCTTGTGGGGGTGGGCAATCCTGTTGGGCCTGGGGCAGGGCGGTACGTTCAGCCTGGCGCTGACGTTGATTGTGCTGCGCTCGCGGGATTCCCATGTGGCGGCCAACCTGTCGAGCATGGCCCAGGGTATCGGCTATACGCTGGCATCGATGGGGCCGCTGGCGGTGGGTGTACTGCATGATTGGACCGGTGGCTGGGGTGCCACCGGTTGGGTGTTCGGAGTGATTGGCGTGGGGGCTATCATTACCGGTTGCGGCGCAGGTCGCGCGCGGTACGTCGAAGTCACCAGCGAGAAGGCCTGATTACAGGTACACCACTTCCAGCGTGGCAGAGCCATCCATCGGCGTTTCCACACTCAGGTCCAGGTTCTGTTTGGCGTTGATCACCGCTTCCAGGCTCAGGGTGCTGGTCAGGTTCTGGATCGCCGAAGGGCCGGCGGTGCTGCCGGCCACATCGGTGAAGCCCAGCAAACTTTGTGAGCCGATGTCGATGGGGTTGCTGTTGGATGTACGCCAGGCCAGACCACCGGTGGTCGATTCGGTGCCGTAGGTCACGGGCAGGTCATCGGCCACGGTCTGCTTGGGGTCGAATTTCACCGAGTACACACCAATCTTGTTGCCTGCGCTGTCCAGGCCCAGGCCGTAGTAGATTTCACTGTTGACGTGGGCGCTGCCGTCGCGGTTGTCGCGCATGCGCAAGGCGTAGCGGCCAGGCGCGTTGCAGTTCACCGTCAACGTCAATGATTTGAGCGGCAGCCGAGTACCGGTGGTTTGGTTGAGGTCTTGTTGGGAGATCTTGCCGAAGTCGATCAACCCGCCTCCTGAGAGCACCGGCGTGCAGGCCATGGGGGTGATCAACCCGCCGACGGTCAGTTCGACGGTGGAGGCCGCTTGGGCTGTTCCTATGCTGGACAACCATGCGCAGGCCGCCAGAGGGATCAGTAACGTTTTCATGGTTAAGCTCCTACAAGTAGTTCATGGACAGGGTCACGGAACCGTCGATGGGGACTTCTTCGGTCAAGGGCAGCGTGTTGCTCGGGGCGATGGTGGGCGTGATCAACACACCGGCGGTGACTTGTTGCACCGGTGCCGGCACTGTTGGATTTGGGGTAAGTGAAAACGAGGAGAGAAAGTAGTGGGACAGCAGGCTTGCTGGTGCCCAGGTAGAGGGACCGCTGGAGCCGATGGGGTACATGCCGACGCCGTCGGCTACGATCGAGTTGAGGTTCAGAGACATATAGCCAAGTGGTACGGTGCCGTTGACCATCCCCAGGCCGAATCGCGTCGTTCCCACTTCACCGCTGGAGCCGAGGCGGTTATCCCTGGGCTCCAGCGCCAATAATGTCGGCGCCTCGCAACTGATCGACAATTGCAGGTTGTGCGTCGGCAATTTGGTGGGTTGATCGACGTTCAGTTCTTTGGCGGCAATCTTGCCCAGGTCATACACACCGCCGTTGGACAGGCTGGGCTCGCAGGCGCTGGGGGTGATCAGGCCGGTGACGTTCAAGTCAACGGCGGAGGCGGCATGGGCCGACACTGGTGTGGTCAGCCCGGCGAGGAAGGCCAGGGGGATCAGGAATAATTTCACGGTGCGCTCCTATAAATAATGAATTTCGAGGGTGCCCGAGCCGTCGAGCCGCACCTCATTGCTCAAGTCCAAGGAGCCCAGGGGGGCAATGATTGCCTCCAGGCTCAGCGTGGTGTTGAGGTTCTGAATGGCGTCGGGTCCACCGTTACTGCCGGAGGTGGTGCTGAAGCCCAGGTAACGACTGGCGCCGATGGGCGCAATGCGCGGGCTGGCACTGCTCCAGGGTAGGCCGCCCGTGGCGGAGTCGGTGCTGAAGACCTGAGTGACGCTGTCGGCTGTGATATGGGTGGGATCGAACAGCAACCGATAGCGACCGATCTTCTGTTGGCGGGTGTCCAGGCCCAGTCCATAGGTGGTTTCATCACCCGCGCCGGTTGCCGAACCCTGGCGGTTGTCCTGCATGCGCAGGGCATAGGCCGTGGGGGCGTCGCAGGTCACACTGAACGACACGGTGCGTGGCGCCAAGGCAGTGTCCTTGTCGACATTCAGGTCGCTGACCGACAACTTGCCCAGCTCCACATGCCCGCCGTTGGACAGGGTGGGCGTGCAGGCTGCCGGCGCAAAGCGTGCTTGCAGGTGCAGCTCCCGCGAACGCCCGGCAACGAGAGCATCGAATAACCCGGCGACGTCCCAGGTGATGGCGTCGCGTACTCGCGTTGCGTTCTCGTTGGCCCAGGCGCTGGCATCGATCTGCAGCGACAAGTTGCGCCCGGTCACCGCCACGCCACCGCGCATAGGCACTATGCCGTGGTCCGGTTGCCAGGGCAGTTGCGTGCTGACAGCGGACGGCGCCTGCCCCTGGCCGGCAATCAAACCCAGCTCCACCGCCTGACCATCGAGGACCGCGTCGCTGATGCGCAGGCCGTAGCTGCCGCGCTCAGTAAAACGAAAGCGTTCGGGCCCCGCACCCGGACCGCGATAAAACACGCTCATGTCGGTGGGCTGCGCACAGTTAAGTGTGAGGGTGATACGCCGCTCTCCCAGCAACCGCTCAGGCGCGGGGGCCAACGCCACGGCGCGGTTCATCAAGCCGAAGTCCACGTGCGTCTGGCTGAGGTTGAGCTGGCATTCTTCTGTGGCCAGGGCGTTATGGCTCAGCAGAATGCCCAGAACGTACAAAGCAGGTTTCAGGTCCATGATCAAAGTCCTCATGGCTGGTGGCACCGGGCCGGTGCGGTTTCGAAATACACTTCGGGGTCAGCCTCTTTCGGCAGTTCGAAGCTCAGGCGACAGCGCACGTGGCCGGGGGCCTTGACCCACAAGGGGCGCGTATCCAGCACGTCGGGCAGGAATACTTGGCTACCTTCCTGTACCAGGGTGACGAACTCACCCTCAGCCGTGCTCACGGTGGCGCCACGCGGCAACGGTTGACCGTTGTCGGTAGTGACGTTGAGTAGCGCACGACGGGTGAGGGCTACGCCGAATTGCACCTTGTCCACGGCTCCGCGTCCGGCAGAAATCACCGCCAGGCCATTGTGGATATCGGCATTGCGCGGCAGCGAGCGGGTCTGTACTTCCACCGGGCTACGGCCGTAGGCGCTGACTTGCGGCACCACCGCCTGGCCTTGCCAATCGGTCCAGACCGGGCCGCTTGGGGTGCTGACCTTGATCCCTGCCATTTCGCCCACGGACATCACCGCAAAAGTGTCGCGCACCGGGTACGGCGAGAACGTCACACCGTCGCCATGCAGTACCACGCCGCCGCGGGCGCCGCCCTGATAACTGGCGCGCTCGTCGTCGCTGCGGGTGTAGTTGAAATCCAGCTGGCTGTACCACGGCAGTGCGGACACACCAATCGACGACTCCACTTCGCGGTCACGGCTGTCGTGTTCCACGCCCACCCGGTAGCTCAGTTGGTCGTTGAGTTGTTCGCTCAAGCCCGCGCCGAGTCGGTGTTCACTCCCGGTCCTGCGGGCCCAGGTGCGAACTCGGCGGTTTTCACCCAGCGGCACGCTTATGTTCAGGTAGAGGCTGTCATCGTTCTGCTGACGGCCGCCCACTTGCCATTCGGCACTGGCGGACACCGACACCCGGCCAAAACTGGTGCCCCAGGACGCGAGCGCACGGCTGCTGCTTTCACCGTTATAGGACGCTGTTCGCGAGACGCCTGCGCTGAATGCACCCAGTTGCGGATGTGCCCAGGACGCCGTGAGGCTTTGCTGGTCGCGATAGCGCGAACGCTGTTGGTCACGGCTGTTGCCGACGAAGGTCGAGTCTTCGAGGTCGCGATAGCCTTGTGAACGCCACGAGCCGGCGGTGCTCACCGACCAGTTTTCGCTGAAGCGCTGGGACCACGACAGGTCGGTCTGAACGCCCCGTTCACGCCCCTGATGATTGGCTTGGGCTGCTTGTGCCGAAAACTGCAATTGGCTGTCCTGCCAGGGCAGCCACCCCAGGTTCATACCCGCCGAGCGATAGGCGTCGGCCACCAGCACGCCGCCGCCCAGGCTGACTTGCGGGTGTACGGCACCGCTCCAGCCCGCGCTGACTACCCAGGGTTCGGTGCCGTCGCTGTCGCCGATCTGCCGCACGCGCCCGGCGGCCACGGAATAGCCCGGAGCCGGCAATCCCAGGCCCAGCATGGCGGCAGGCACGGTAAAGCGGCGCTCTTCGCCGCTGGTTTCCTTGACCGTCACTTCCACGTCGGAGCGGTTGTTCAAACGACGTACATCGGTCAGCGCAAACGGCCCTGCCGGCACTATCGTGGAGTGAATCAACGCACCGTTCTGACGCACCTCCACCTGGGCCGGGCTGTTGGCGATACCGGTAATGGTCGCGCCTTGGTTCTGGTCCTGCAGGGCGGTTTCGGTCAGCACTTGGGCGCCGGTGATTTGCGTACCCGCCAGCACCGGGTTGTAGAGGCTGATCTGTCCGGCTTGCAACACCGCCTGCTGTTCGGCAAAGGTACGCTGGGCATAGGCATCCAGGTGGGTGGTGCGCGAGTGGCTGTCTTGCCAGGTCTTGACCTGACGGCTGCGCACGATCCAGTCACCGGCATTGAAACCCACTTCGGTGTTGGCTGAGCCGAAGCGACTGGTGTTGTCACCGAACTCGTTGTAGAGACCGGTGAGGTCGTAGTTGAGCAGGCCGGCGAACCCACCGGTCTGATAGCCGGAGATATCCTGCTGGGCAGGACGCAGGGCATCGGTGGGCACGACCAGGGCCAGGCTCAAGCTGGCCGGGTCTTGCTCGACCACGGTTTGCGGGTAGCGTTCTATAAAACGATGGCAGGTTGGGTTGCCTGTGTCGTCAGGCACAGTGAGGTTGGCCGCATCCAGTAGCGGCCGGCTGAAACAGAGCCCCCCCTGGCGATCAAACTCGATATCCACCCGACCCCGGCGTTGGCCGTTGACGCTCAGGTTGACGGCATGTCGGCCCGCGGCAAAGCGCGGAGCTTCCAGCAGCAGGTTGGCCAGATCCGGGTCGATGCCTCTACGGGACAAGGTTTGGGGGTCGAAAGAACCGGCAATCAGATTGTCACTCGCCAGTGGCGCCTCGGACGGCAGCGTGCCGCCCAGAGTCAGCGCCAGCCCTGCCAGTAATTTGCATGCGCGGCGCGGTGAAACGCCAGGCACGGCTGTGCCGTCGCGATCAGTTATTGCTGTGCTCACAAGGTCATACTCATGTGGTTGCCTGCTGACTCTGCGGTGCAGTCAGGCCGGTGGGTGGCGTTGGCAGGCCACTCTTTTTCTAAAGGGAGAACGGTGCTTCATAGGGCGCAACAGCGAAGCCATACACGGTGGCTGGCTGCAGTTGTACGCGGTTGGCACCGACGCCGCTGGCTGTCACTTTCAGGGTTTCGCCGGGCAACACATAGGTGCGTGGCAACAGGGCAGAACCATTGCCGGGTAGCAGCCGAAGCTCCTGGGCCAGGCGTACTACATACGGTGTCGGGTTGTTCACACTTAATTGATCGTTGTTCAAACGCCACTCAAGTCCTGTCCAAGGCGTGCGATTGGGCGCGAGCCCCTTGGGATGCAGGATCACTGGCAGGTTCTGACGGACCGTCACACCGACGCGCGCATGCCCGGCCTGGGCCGTTGAGCGGCCTTGGGGCATACCTTCGAAAATCACCCGCTTGAGGCGTTGTGTCGTCAAGGGTTCAGGCGATTGCAGAATGAAGCGGATGAGCTGGCTCTTGGCCGGTTCGACCCGGGCCAGGGGCGGGGTCACGAACAACAGAGAGGCTTTGTCCTCGGGAATGTCTTCGAGGGTCACATGCAGCAACGCCAGCTTGTTATCGGTGTTGGTCACAGTGACTGAGGCTTCGCCATCGGCCTCGTTGACGATCACCACCGAGGTGTCAGGCACCATGCCGTCGGCTAGAACCCACGCGGGGGCGCCGAACGCCAGGGCCAACGCACCGAGGTAGAGGCCGGTGAAGCGAGCAACGATGAACGTTCTGGTTAAATAAGGTAGGGGGGGCATGATTACAAATACCTCAGGTCAAGCACGATGGAGCCGTCCAGCGGCACTTCCTGCTTGAGGGTCAAATAGGCGGCCGCGTTGATGGACGTGTTGACTTGCAAGGTGGCCGTGAGCAGGCGGTGGGGTTCTGGCACCAACGTTCCCGGTTGGGCAAAGCCCATGTAGTTGTTGGGGTAGGCATTGATTTCCGGGAACCAGGTCAGGCCCTGGTTGCTGGATGCCAGGACCAGCACGCGCTTGCCATCGCCCATCACTTCGCGAAAGGCGACGGATACCGTGCCGAGTCGTTCCGCGGGCGCATGGATGTTATTGCCCAGGCCATAGTAAAAACCTGGGCCCAGGGATGAATTGGCGCGATTGTCCATTCCCACCAATACGTACAGCACCAACTCGTTGCAGTTCACATTCAGGTCCAGGGTCTGGGGCGGCAAGGCACTGAATTCGTACTGGTTGAGGCTGCGTGCGGGCACCATGCCGTGGTCGACGATGCCATCGGCCGACAATGTAGGCGTGCAGGCACTGGGTGTGATCAGCCCGGTAACGTTCAATTCGGTACTGGATGCCGCCAGCGCCATGGGGCCAGCACTCAACAGGTAAAACATGGCAAGAAGGCGTGAAGAGGTGTGCTTCATGGGGGAGGTTCACCGGTTGCCTGGTTCATCGTTTCGATAGGGGGTAACGACAGGTTTCGAGACCTGCCGTTGCTCGCTTCAAGGCGTGCTTACAAGTAGCGCACGGTGACGGTCACCGAACCGTCGATGGCGGCTTCGTTGGTCAGCGTCAGCTGGTTGGCCGGAGCGATTGTGGGACTGACGACCAGGTCTGAGGTGAGCACCTGAACCGGGATAGGCGCGTCGACAGAGGTGTCGGCCACCGAGATCAGGTTGTCAGGCATCAGGTATTGCTCATTGGACCAAGTCACGCCGCCGTCTTCGGAGCCGATGGCCCTGGCTGCCACGCCATCGGCGACCGGTGAGAGCAAGCGCAGGGTCATAGCGCCAAGTTTTTCCGTGCCATTGATCAGGCCCAGGCCGAACTCCATCATGTCGTTGCCGTAGTTCGAACCGGCGCGGTTATCGTTGGCGTCCAAAGCCATCAGGGTTGCGGCGTCGCAGGTGACAGTCAGTTGCACGGTTTGCTCGCTGAGCGGGGTTACTTGGTCGACATTCAGGTCCTTGGCCGAAATTTTGCCGTAGTCCACCAGACCGCCACTGGACATGGCTGGGGTGCAGGCGCTTGGGGTGATCAAGCCTTTGACAGTCAAGTCGACGCTGGATGCGGCGAAGGCACTGGTGCTGCCGGCGAGCAACAGGGCAGCGGCAAGGGATTTGAAAGCGGTGTTCATGGTGTGGCTCCTGAGTAGAGGCAGAGGGGAGAGGTGGCTTACCAGTATTTGATTTGCAGCGTGGCTTGACCGTCGATCGGCACTTCATCGAGCAACGTCAGGTCGGTGGCAGGCACGAGGATGGTGAAGGCACGCAGGCGTGCGCTCAGGTCTTGCAGAGCAATGAGTGTGCTGGGATCGCTCGGTGCGGCGAACGAGGTCAAGCCGGCATGCCCCAAGTACGACGACGTACGCCAGCTGGCTCCGCCATCGCTAGAGAAAATGGCCTGCACCGGCACGCTGTCGGCCATTGGATCGAATACCCCGAAGGCCACGCTGCCTAGCTTCTGGCTCTCGTTGATCATGCCCAGCCCGTGGTGCATCGGATTGATCGCCGAGGTGCCCGCGCGGTTATCGACGGTGGTCAGGGTGAAAAATGTTTCGCCTTCGCAATGCACTTGCAGGTTCATTTCGCCGGGTTTCAGGCTGGTCGGCGTTTCCAGGTGCAAGTCCTTGGCGGTCAGCTTGCCGTGGTCGATAACACCTCCACCGGACAGGCTGGGGGTGCAGGACGCCGGAGTAATAATCCCGGCGACGCTCAAGTCCATGCTGCTGGCGGCGAATGCGGCGGGCGCGCAGGTTGCCAGCAGCAGGGCAAGCGCAGTGGGGGGGGATCTAGTCATAGGCACAAATCCTTGTGAAGGGCCGGTGGGTTACAGGTAGCGCAATTCCAGGGTGGCTGAGCCGTCGAGCGGTTGTTCTTCGGTCAGAGTCAGTTCCCGGGTGGCGGCGATATAGGGCTGAACGAGGAAGTCGCTGTTGAGCGTAGTGATCGGGATAGGTGCCCAAACGCCGCTGGCGTCATTGCCGAATGCCGCGGGCCGACCGCGCATCCACCCGCTGTTTTCCGTGATCTCATACCAAGTGGCGCCATTGTCCAGGGAGGCGAGTTTGCTGACCGGCAGGCCGTCCGCGATGGGGTTCTTGAACGTGATGTAGTAGGTGCCCACGCTTTGCGTTCCGTTGATCAAGCCCAGGCTGTAGGAGTAAATGTTCGGGTTCGGGTTTGGTCGGTTATCCACGCCGTTGAACGCAAACAGCGTGGCGCCTTCACAGGTCACGCTGAACTGCATCGTGGTGATGGGCAGCGTGGTCGGGATGGTTTCATTCAGGTCGCGGGCGGCGATCTTTCCGTAGTCGGCGACGCCGCCCTGACTCAGCGTCGTACTGCAAGCGCTGGGCGTAATCAGCCCCTTGACGGTCAAATCGACGCTACTGGCGGCCAGTACGCAAGACGTGCCACCCAATAGGGCGATCGCCACCAGGGTGGTTAAAGAGGCTTTCATTGAATGGGGCTCCTTGGAACAGTGTTGGACACAGGGAGCTCAGGCGGTGCGTGGATAGGGTGGGCAGTGTGCTTATGGTTTTTAGCCCCATCGCGCCTTCTTTGGCCTGAGCGACGGCAACTTTAGCGATGGGGCTTCAGCGGTTGAATGCAACTATTACGATAGTGATCGACTGTGCCGGTGTTCTCTGGAAAATGAGGTTGTACCTGTAGGAAAAACTGAATTGTCGTAGTTGTTGTATCGCCTTGAATTGCTCATTCGGATATTTTTCGCGCCATCAAATAGCCTTTATTCGAGTGAGGTCGACCGTCAGGTCGGCACCCGTCAGCCGCTTGCAGGGCCGACGCGCTGATCGTTTTGCGTGAGGTCGTTATGCAGCATACGAGTGCCAGTCGTAGTCCTGGCAGTGCAATGCCCCAGTCGCCGCATTGGCAAGCGATCCGGGTGTTGCTGGCAGACGACCACGGCGCGTATCGCTTGCTGATCGGCTCATTTCTGCACACGCTGGGAGTGGCTCATGAAACGGTCGAGGATGGGCAACAGGCGCTTGATGTGCTGGCTGTGCGCCCATTTCATCTGGTTATCAGCGACTGTCGCATGCCGGTGATGGATGGCTATGCCATGACCCGTGAACTGCGCCACCGCGAAAGTAAAACAGGGGCGGCGCGTATTCCTGTGATTGCCTTGACTGCCTGCCTGGATATGGCACAGATCCAGCGTTGCGTGGCGTGCGGCATGGATGACTGGATGCTCAAGCCCATCACCCTTGGGCAATTGCGCGAGGTGCTGTTGTATTGGTTGCCTGACCCCGCAACGTATTGGCGGCAGGCCAGGCGCCCCGCCAATTTGGCGCGTCTGCACGGCAGGTACCCCACGCGTGCCAGCCTGATCGCCACCTTCGGTTTCTGGGAGGTCGTGGAGCCGCTGTTGTTTTGCCTGATTCAGGAAGCCCACGATGATCTGGCCGCGCTGGATCAAGCGCGTAATGACCTTGACGTCGCCCTGACCACCCAGCACTTGCACCGGCTGGTTGGTGGCGTAGCGTTTTTGGGCGATACCGGTCTTGAGCAGCGTGCGATACACCTGATCGAACGGGTACATCGCACAGGGGTCACGGAGAACCGTTCATTGCTTGAGCGCTTTAACGGAGACATCGAACGTTACCTGTTGTATTTGGCGAGTCTGTGATTATTTATATAGATGCGTAGGAGTTTTTAGTTTTGTTTGTAGGTCGTTTCTGTCGTCTAATTCTTTTTGTTTTGTAGGTATAAGTTAATGCTGCATAAGTATGGGCTGCTTGCGAAGAGTTTGTCCGAGATCGCCGGTTGTTGTGTAAGACTTGTCGATGTATTTTGAAAGAATTCAACTTGCCATCATGGAAAATACGATGCTTCGGATAATTATTGCCGACGATCACCCGATTGTTCGTGTTGGGCAGAAAGTAGTGATCGAGGCCAGTGGTTTATGCAAAGTCGTCGGTGAGGCCAATGGCCCCGACCAACTGCTGGCGCTGGTTGCCAGTATGCCGTGCGATGCAATCGTCACGGATTTCGCCATGCCGGGTGACCAGCAGGCTGACGGTTATGGGTTGTTGGGTTTGCTCCAGCGCCAGTACCCGTCGCTGCCGGTGATTCTGGTGACCATGTTTGCCAATGTCACCACACTGAGGGCCGCGTTCAACCATGGTGCTCGGGCCATTGTGGCCAAGAGCGCTTCAGCGAGGGAACTGCCGTTGGCCTTGAAGACGGTGATCAATGGGCGAACTTTCGTCAGTGAATGCCTTCGTGCCCAGATGGATCTTGCGGGCACTTCGAGTACAAGGGAGTTACCTCAACTTTCTGGCAAGGAGCGCGAAGTGGTGCGAATGCTGGCCAGTGGCATGACCGTCAGCCAGATAGCCGCTCAGGTCAATCGCAGTATTTCCACCATCAGTAAGCAAAAGAGTACGGCGATGTTGCGGTTGTGTATTTCGACCGACGTCGATTTGTACACCTACGCCCGGGAAAGTGGCATGGTGCCCTAGTTGCATTGGAGTGATTGTAAGTTGAACTTTTATTGCGGTGTTGGAAGAGTGATTCGTAATACTTGCATTGGGTGAGTGGTGTGCAC
>NZ_JBOICG010000785.1:0-4500 GCF_050739995.1 Pseudomonas sp.
GCTGAAAGGTGCGGAACTGGGCCTGGACATGGATGACTATGATGTGCACTGCAGCCACATCGGCGTGCGGGACTTGAACAGCGGTCGATTGGTAGCCACTACCCGCTTGCTGGACCACCAGGCTGCCAGCACCCTGGGCCGGTTCTACAGCGAAGAAGAATTCAGCCTGCATGGCCTGCTGCACCTGCAGGGCCCGATCCTGGAAATCGGCCGCACCTGCGTCGACCCGGCTTACCGCAACGGCGGCACCATCGCGGTGTTGTGGGGTGAGTTGGCCGAAGTGCTCAACCAGGGCGGCTACAGCTACTTGATGGGCTGCGCGAGTATCCCGATGCACGACGGTGGCATCCAGGCCCACGCGATCATGCAGCGCCTGCGCGAACGCTACCTGTGCAACGAACACCTGCGTGCCGAGCCGAAAAAGCCTCTGCCGGCGCTGGACCTGCCGTCCAACGTCATCGCCGAGATGCCGCCATTGCTCAAGGCGTACATGCGCCTGGGGGCGAAGATCTGCGGCGAGCCGTGCTGGGATGAAGATTTCCAAGTGGCTGACGTGTTTATCCTGCTCAAGCGTGATGAGTTGTGCCCGCGTTACGCCCGTCACTTCAAGGCGGCGATGTGATGAGCCGCCTGCGCGTCTACGGGCGTATTGCCCGGGTGCTGCTGGTAGTGGCGCTGGGCTTGAGCATGGCCAGTGTGTTTGGCGTGTTCGAGCGTCTGGGCATCGCCAACTCGATGGTGCGGCGCCAGCGCTGGTCGCGTTTTTTCATGACGCGGCTGACCAATGCCCTGCCCTTTCGCGTGACGGTTCACGGTGAACTGCCGCAAACCCCGATGCTGTGGGTAAGCAATCACGTGTCCTGGACCGACATTCCGTTGCTGGGCATGGTCACGCCGATGTCCTTCCTGTCCAAGGCCGAAGTACGCACCTGGCCGGTCGCCGGTTGGTTGGCGGCCAAGGCTGGTAGCCTGTTTATCCGCCGCGGTTCGGGTGACAGCCAATTGATCCGCAAGCAGATGACCCGCCATCTGGAGCAACAGCACCCGCTGCTGATGTTCCCAGAAGGCACCACCACCGACGGGCGCAGCCTGCGTACCTTCCACGGGCGCTTGCTGGCCAGTGCGATCGATGCCGAGGTGTCGCTGCAACCGGTGGCGATCCGTTATCTGCGCGACGGCCAGGTCGATCCGCTGGCACCGTTTATTGGCGATGATGATTTGCTGTCGCACCTGATGCGCCTGTTTGCCAATGACCAGGGCGATGTGGAGATTCATGTGCTAAAGCCGATTGCCTGTGCCGGGCAAGAACGTGCGGCGCTGGCGTTCCAGGCGCAGCAGGCGGTGCAAAAGGCGTTGTTTGGGCCGGTGCCGGAGGCAGAGCAAGTGCCAGTACGGCCCGCGTTCGCGGCCTGAAGCGGGCATGGTCAAAAATGTGGGAGCGGGCTTGCTCGCGAATGCGGTCTGTCAGTATCAGATGTGCCGACTGATACACCTATTTCGCGAGCAAGCCCGCTCCCACATTCAGTTTTGTGCCGTAAGTTGGATATGTGCGAAGGCCTGCAATTCGGGATAGAACACCCGAAAGTCTTCACTCAACGGCTCATAAAGCTCACGCAACTCCTGCATTGCAAATCTCAGCTCCTCGGGTTGTGTCAGGCGCCGGGAGATCCCGCGCAGCACCTGCTCCATCACCGCGAACTCGCGGTATGAACCCAACCAGTCATCCGCCGCCATATAGGGCGCGATCTGCGCCAGACGCCCCGGCAATTGCGGCTCGGCTGCCAGCACCCGGTACACCTGCGCGGTGAAACGCTCCAGTGGCTGGTCGGCATACACCAACCAATCCCGCGCCAGGCAATGGTCGAAAAACACATCGAGGACGATCCCGGCATAGCGTCGGCGGGTCAGGCTGAAACGCGACAACGCCTCCCCTACCCGCGGGTGGCTGTCGGTGAAGCGGTCGATTGAGCGATGCAGCGCAATAGCCGATTCAATTTGCGGGCTGAACTGGCCCTGCAAGCGGCCTTTGACGAAATCGCCATACAAGCTGCCCAGCAGTTGTGCAGGAAGTTGGCCGCCCAGATGCAGATGTGCGAGATAATTCATGCCGCGCAGTCTACCACTGCCATCAACGTATCGTTATAACCCGATATACCGAATTGATCGGTATTAAGACCAAATTCATATTGGTATATCGGGATATGACGATTTAAAGTTCGCCTCATCGCGATATAACGCTGCAAGCAACGAGCAACCGCCATGTCCATCGACCTCGACGAAATAATAAAAGCCCTGGCACACCCAGTACGACGAGACATCCTCACCTGGCTGAAAGACCCTCAGGTGCAGTTCCCCGAGCAACTGCACAACCACGAATACGGCATCTGCGCCGGGCAGATCGACCAACGCTGCGGCTTGTCCCAGTCGACCGTGTCGGCCCACTTGGCCACCTTGCAACGGGCAGGGTTGATCAGCAGCCAGAAGGCCGGGCAGTGGCACTTTTTCAGACGCAATGAGGAAACGATTCAAGCCTTCCTCACTGCGCTTATCACCGAACTCAGCGCTGACGATAAAGCAGCGCTGTAACAAGGAAACGCAAATGCCCCTCTCGCTACTCATACTGGCCCTGAGCGCCTTCGCCATCGGCACCACCGAGTTCGTCATCATGGGCTTGCTGCCCGATGTGGCGGCAGACTTGGGTGTGTCGATTCCAGGCGCCGGCTGGCTGGTCACCGGCTACGCCCTGGGCGTGGCCATCGGCGCACCGTTCATGGCACTGGCCACCGCCAAGCTGCCACGCAAGGCCGCCCTGATAGCGTTGATGGGCATCTTCATTATTGGCAACCTACTTTGCGCCCTGGCCAGCGACTACAACGTGCTGATGTTTGCCCGTGTGGTCACCGCGCTGTGCCACGGTGCCTTCTTCGGTATCGGTTCGGTGGTGGCGGCCAACCTGGTGCCGGCCAACAAACGCGCGTCGGCCGTAGCCTTGATGTTCACCGGTTTGACCCTGGCCAACGTACTGGGCGTGCCATTGGGAACTGCGCTGGGTCAGGAAGCCGGCTGGCGTTCGACCTTCTGGGCAGTGACAGTGATTGGCGTGGTCGCATTGATCGGTCTGATCCGCTTCCTGCCCGCCAAGCGTGACGAAGAGAAACTCGACATGCGCGCCGAGCTCAAAGCCCTCCAGGGCGCGGGCATCTGGCTGTCGCTGAGCATGACCGCCCTGTTTTCGGCGTCCATGTTCACCCTCTTTACCTACGTCGCGCCGCTGCTGGGCGATGTCACCGGCGTGTCGCCCAAAGGCGTGACCTGGACGTTGTTGTTGATCGGCCTGGGCCTCACGGTGGGCAATATCATCGGCGGCAAGCTGGCGGACAAACGCCTGGCTGCCACCCTGGTCGGCGTGTTCATCAGCATGGCGGTGGTCTCCACCGCGCTGACCTGGACCAGCGTCGCGTTGATCCCGACTGAAATCACCCTGTTCCTGTGGGCCACCGCCTCGTTCGCAGCCGTCCCTGCGCTGCAAATCAACGTGGTGACCTTCGGCAAGGCCGCCCCGAACCTGGTGTCCACCCTCAACATCGGCGCCTTCAACATCGGCAACGCCCTCGGCGCCTGGGTGGGCGGCAGCGTGATAGCCCACGGTTTCGGCCTGACCAGCGTACCGCTGGCCGCTGGCGCCCTGGCGGTGCTTGCCCTGCTGGTGACCCTGATTACTTTCCGTCAGAGCGGCGATGCCGACCTGGCCCCTGCGACCAACTGATCAACTTAATAGAGAAGGTGTTTTCCCATGACGACTATTTTCGATCCGATCAAACTGGGCGACCTGGAACTGTCCAACCGCATCATCATGGCGCCGCTGACCCGTTGCCGTGCGGATGACGGCCGTGTCCCCAACGCGCTGATGGCCGAGTACTACGTGCAACGTGCTTCCGCTGGGCTGATCCTCAGCGAAGCCACCTCCGTGACGCCGCTGGGCGTGGGTTACCCGGACACCCCAGGTATCTGGTCCAACGACCAAGTGCGCGGCTGGGCCAACGTCACCAAGGCAATTCACGGCGCGGGCGGCAAGATCTTCCTGCAACTGTGGCACGTGGGCCGGATCTCCCACGAATCCTACCTGAACGGCGAAACACCGGTGGCCCCCAGCGCGATCCAGCCTAAAGGCCACGTCAGCCTGGTGCGCCCACTGGCCGACTACCCAACCCCACGCGCCCTGGAAACCGCAGAAATCGCCGACATCGTCGACGCCTACCGTGTAGGTGCGGAAAACGCCAAGGCCGCCGGCTTTGACGGTGTGGAAATCCACGGCGCCAACGGCTACCTGCTCGACCAATTCCTGCAGAGCAGCACCAACCAGCGTACCGACAACTATGGCGGTTCCCTGGAAAACCGTGCACGCCTGTTGCTGGAAGTAACCGACGCCGCCATCGAAGTCTGGGGCGCCGGCCGTGTCGGTGTGCACCTGGCACCCCGCGCCGACTCTCACGACATGGG
>NZ_JBOICG010000786.1:0-18071 GCF_050739995.1 Pseudomonas sp.
GGCGTATGCAGCGTCAGCGGGCGCATGCGCTCGCCTTTGCCGGCGGCGAGGATCATCGCCTTCATACAATCGCCTCGGCAGGTTCGCGCAAGGTGGCAAACAACTCACCCAGTTCGTGCAATTCAGGCCGGTCAGCGAGCACCGCTTCTATATAAGCAAAGAAACGCGGCACGTCGGCCAGGTAGCGTGGCTTGCCATCACGATGGCAGATGCGCGCAAAGATGCCGATCACCTTGAGGTGGCGCTGCACGCCCATCAGGTCGCTGGCACGCAGGAAATCTTCGAAGTCGGCTTGCACGGGAATACCCAGTTGCACCGCTCGCTCCCAATAACCGCGCTGCCATTCCCGCACACGAGCTTGCGGCCAACTGAGGAACGCATCCTTGAACAGGCACGTGATGTCATAGGTCACCGGACCGTAGACCGCATCCTGGAAGTCCAGCACGCCTGGGTTGGGCTCGCTGATCATCAGGTTGCGCGGCATGAAGTCGCGATGCACCAGCACCTTTGGCTGGGCCAGGGCACTGTCGATCAGTTGTTCGCTGACGCGTTGCCAGAGGTCACGTTGCCGAGTATCGAACTCGATACCCAGGTGCCGGCGAACGTACCACTCGGGAAACAATTCAAGCTCGCGGCGCAGCAAGGCGACGTCGTAGCTGGGCAATGGTGCGTCCATCGGCAATTGTTGAAAGGCCAGCAGCGCGTCGATGGCGTCGGTAAACAATTGATCGGCGTTTCCAGCGTCAATCACGTCCAGATAGGTTTTTCTGCCCAGGTCGTTTAGCAAAAGGAAGCCGCGCGGCAAATCTTCTGCATAAATTTTTGGCACGTTTATCCCTGATTTCGCCAGCAAATCTGCAATATCGACGAAAGGTTTGCAGTTTTCCTGGGGCGGAGGCGCGTCCATGACCACGAAGGTATGCGCGCCACCTTCCCATCGGAAGTAACGCCTGAAACTCGCGTCGCTGCTGGCCGCGGTCAATGTGGCCGGGGGTACGGCACCCCAACCTTGAGCGTTGAAAAGGATCGGTAATTGCTCATCCAGCCAGACTTCCAGCTGTTGTAAACGTAGATCTTGCTCGGGCATTACAAGGGTCTCCGACGGCGCTAGCCGTCAAGCGGGGCATGCTTTATTATCACGCATCTTTTTCAGACCATCGAGAGGCGTGCGGCCCAAACCGCGGGCAGATGGCACGCAGGAAGCCCGGACTAATAAGATGGCATTGAAATCCCCCGCGTTTCGTAGAAAATTTCCGTTGCTGGTAACCGGCAGTCTGCTGGCCATGCAACCTTTCGCCACCTCATTCGTGGTCGCCGCGGAACAGTATGACTGCTCAGTCTCTGCTTCGGGTGCCTGGGATTGCGCGCCAAAGACCGCCGCCGCCCCATTGCCACCGCGCCCGGTGCATGATGGCTCGGCCATCAGCTCGGCCAACGGTACGCCACAGGGCGAAGCCGGCGGCAGCGCCGACGCCGAACCCAAGACCATGCTGGTTACCGAATCCAAGGGCCGTGGCCTGCGTTCGCGCAGCGCCGACTACAGCCACTTGGACTGGGTGCCTCGCGATAAGCTCACCGCAGCCCAACTGGCCGAAACCGGCCCTTATTGCGGTGGTGCGTACATCGAGCCGACTCGTCCTGGCATGAACGACAAGACGGACAAGAGCGACGCGCCGACCTTCATCGGCGCCAAAGCCTCTCGCTATGAGCAGGAACAGCAGATCGCAACCTTGGCCGGTGACGTCGTCATGCGCCAGGGCAGCATGCAGTTGGAAGCTCAGGAAGCCAGCCTGTATCAGGCAGAAAACCGTGGCGAGCTGAACGGCAACGTTCGCCTGCGCGACAACGGTGCCCTGATCGTCGGTGACCATGCCCAGGTGCAGCTCGACACCGGTGCAGCCCAAATCGACAACGCCGAATACGTGATGCACAAGTCACGCATCCGCGGTAACGCGTTGTACGCCAAGCGTGCAGAGAACGCGATCATCCGTCTCAAGGACGGTACGTACACCACTTGCGAGCCAGACAGCAACGCCTGGCAGCTCAAGGGCAACAACATCACGTTGAACCCCGCCACCGGTTTCGGTACGGCGACCAACGCGACGTTGCGGATCAAGAACATTCCGATCCTCTACACCCCTTACATCTATTTCCCGATCGACAACCGTCGTCAATCCGGCTTCCTGCCGCCGAGCTTCAGCACCGGCGGCGAAACCGGCTTCACCCTGGTTACGCCGTACTACTTCAACCTGGCACCGAACTACGACGCCACGTTGTACCCGCAATACATGACCAAGCGCGGTTTGTTGATGGAAGGCGAATTCCGCTACCTCACCAAGTCGAGTGAAGGGCAGTTTGGCGGGGCGTATCTGAATGACGATAGCAACGAGCGTAGCCAGCAAACCGATTACCAGAAAAACCGGTATATGCTCAATTGGCAGCATAAAGGTGGGCTGGATTCACGCCTTACGACCCAGGTTGATTACACAAAAATCAGTGACCCCTACTACTTCCAGGACCTAAAGACCTACCAGGAAGGCGTTCAGAGTCGTGATTACCTGAACCAACAGGGCTCCCTTACCTACAGCGGTGATTCTTATCAGGCCCGCTTGAACGTACAGCAATACCAACTGGCGACGATCTCCCAAATTACCCCGTACGGCCGACTTCCACAGATCACCTTCAACGGAACGTTGCCATACCATCCGGGTGGGTTGAACTTCACTTATGAGACTGAAGCTGTCCGGTTTGAACGTAGCCTGGAAAATGGCATGTTTACCGATGAGAACGGCGTCGTATCTCCTCGGCTAGACACCTATGTTACGGGCCTGACCCGTGCGAACGGCAACCGTTTGAACGTAGCTCCGGCCGTCGAGTATCCGATGAACTGGACCTACGGCTTTGTTACACCAAAGCTCAAGTACGTTTATACCAAGTACGATCTTGACCTTGACAGTAAAGGCAAGAGCGACATCATTACGGCTCAAGCAAATGCGACCGCTGCCAACCCGTATGCTGGCGGTGTATTTAAAAGCTCCCAAGATCGCGCGATTCCAATCGCCAGCATCGACAGCGGCTTGTACTTCGACCGCAACACCAACTGGTTCGGCAAAGACTATCGCCAAACCCTGGAACCGCGCGCGTACTACCTCTACGTACCTAACAAAGACCAGAGCGACATCCCAGTCTTTGACACCGGTGAATATACGTTCAGCTATGCCTCGCTGTTCCGCGACAACCGCTTCAGCGGCGGTGACCGGATTGGTGATGAGAACAAGCTGTCCCTTGGCGTGACCAGCCGCTGGATCGAAGACAATGGATTCGAACGCCAACGCGTGTCGGTTGGCCAGGCCCTGTACTTCAAGGACCGTGAAGTCCAACTGCCAGGCATCCTGGCTGCCGATCGTGCCGATGCACAGTCGAACGTATCTCCGATTGCCCTGGACTATGAGTTCCGCTTCAACCGCGACTGGCGTGCCACTGCAGACTACAACTGGGATACCGACAGCCACAGCCCTCGCTCCGGCAGCGCAATGTTCCATTACCAGCCGGAAGATAACCCGAACAAAGTGGTCAACCTCGGCTATCGCTACCGTAATGATCAGGTGGTCTACAACCAACTTACTGGCAAATGGCAGTTCGGCGGTGATTACGGTACGCCTGGCACAGATACCTTCGTGAAGGATTACTACAAAATCCAGCAACACGACTTCTCGATGATGTGGCCGATCGTTCCCCAGTGGAACCTGATCACTCGCTGGCAGTATGACTATGCCCGTAACCGCACCCTGGAAGCGTTCGGTGGTTTCGAGTACGACAACTGCTGCTGGAAACTGCGCGTCATCAACCGTTACTGGGTTTCCAACGACGAATATACCCAGATCGCCCCCCTTAACGAAAAGGGTGACCACGGGCTCTTCTTCCAGATCGTCCTCAAAGGACTCGGCGGCCTGACCGGCTCCAAGGTAGAGAGCTTCCTCGACAAAGGCATTCAAGGTTATCGTGAACGTGAAGATCAAGCTTTCTGATTGTCTGCGCCCGCTAGTGCTGGGCGCGCTGTTCCTGGGCACCGTATCGGCACACGCTGCCGTGCAACAGCTGGATAAAGTAGCGGCCATCGTCGATAACGACGTGATCATGCAAAGCCAGTTGGACCAACGGGTCAAGGAAGTTCAGCAAACCATCGCCAAGCGTGGCGGTGGTGTACCGCCGACCAGCGTTCTGGAGCCCCAGGTGCTGGAGCGCCTGATCGTTGAGAACCTGCAACTGCAGATCGGCGAGCGCTCCGGCATCCGCATCTCGGATGAAGAGCTGAACCAGGCCGTAGGCACCATCGCCCAGCGCAACAACATGAGCATTGATCAGTTCCGCGCCGCCCTGGCTCACGATGGCCTGTCCTATGAGGACGCCCGTGACCAGATCAAGCGTGAAATGATCATCAGCCGTGTACGTCAACGCCGTGTGGCCGAGCGGGTTCAAGTGTCCGAGCAGGAAGTGAAGAACTTCCTGGCTTCCGACTTGGGCAAGATGCAGCTTTCCGAAGAACTGCACTTGGCCAACATCCTGATCCCGACACCGGACAGTGCCAGCGCCGAGCAGCTCAACGCTGCAGCCGCAAAAACCCAGGCTGTTTATGACCGCCTGAAGGCGGGCGCTGACTTTGCTCAGACCGCTATTGCCGTGTCCGGCAGCGATAACGCGCTGGACGGTGGTGACATGGGCTGGCGTAAAGCCGCTCAACTGCCACCTCCGTTCGACCGCGAACTGAGCGCAATGGAAGTGGGCGGCATCACACAGCCTGCCCGTACACCTGGCGGCTTCATCATCCTCAAGTTGCTGGGCAAGCGCGGCGGCGAGACTTCGCTGAAAGACGAAGTTCATGTTCGTCACATTCTGGTCAAGCCAAGCGAGATCCGCACCGAAGCCCAAACCAAGGAGCTGGCCCAGAAGATCTATGACCGCATCGAAGGCGGTGAAGACTTCGCCACCTTGGCCAAGAGCTTCTCGGAAGATCCAGGCTCCGCCCTTAACGGCGGTGACTTGAACTGGATCGACCCGAAGGCACTGGTGCCAGAGTTCCAGGAAGTGATGGCCAAGACCCCGCAAGGCGTCCTGTCCAAGCCGTTCAAGACCCAATATGGCTGGCATGTTCTGGAAGTCCTTGGCCGTCGCGCCACTGACAACACCACCCAGGCTCGCGAGCAACAAGCCCTGACCGTGTTGCGTAACCGCAAATACGACGAAGAGCTGCAGACCTGGCTGCGTCAGATCCGTGACGAAGCCTACGTTGAGAACAAGCTGCCAGGCGCCGAGCAAACAGGCACCGACCAGGCAGCCCAGTGAAACCCCAGCGTTTCGCGCTGACACCCGGCGAGCCGGCCGGCATTGGTCCAGACCTGTGCCTGCTGCTCGCCTCGCAAGCCCAGCCACACCCCTTGATTGTCATTACCAGCCGCGACCTGCTCCTTGAGCGGGCCGCGCAGCTGGGTGTGGCTGTCAGTTTGCTGGACGTGGCGCCAGGCAACTGGCCCGACCTGCCCGCCCCTGCTGGCAGCCTGTATGTGTGGGATACCCCGCTGACGGCCAAGGTGGTGGCCGGACAACTGAACAAGGCCAATGCGGCCTTTGTACTGGAAACCCTGACCCGTGCCGGGCAAGGCTGCATTGATGGCGATTTCGCCGGCATGATCACTGCCCCTGTGCACAAGGGTGTGATCAACGAATCCGGCATCGCCTTTTCGGGTCACACCGAATTCCTCGCCGAACTGACCCACACCGCTCAAGTCGTGATGCTGCTGGCTACTCGCGGCTTGCGCGTTGCGTTGGTAACGACGCATCTGCCACTGCGTGATATTGCGGACGCCATCACCGCCGAACGTGTGGAGCGTGTTACACGCATCCTGCACACCGACCTGCAACAGAAATTCGGCATCGCCCAACCGCGTATCCTGGTCTGTGGGCTCAACCCCCACGCCGGTGAAGGCGGCCACTTGGGCCATGAAGAAATCGACATCATTGAACCGACATTAGAGCGTTTGCGCCAAGAAGGCATGGACCTGCGAGGCCCACTGCCTGCAGACACTCTGTTTACCCCCAAATATCTGGAGCACTGCGACGCAGTGCTGGCGATGTACCATGACCAGGGGCTGCCCGTGCTGAAATACAAAGGCTTCGGCGCCGCAGTCAACGTGACACTGGGCTTGCCGATCATCCGCACCTCCGTCGACCATGGCACCGCCCTGGACCTGGCGGGCAGCGGCAAGATCGATACCGGCAGCCTGCACGTGGCCCTGGAAACCGCCTATCAGATGGCCGAGACCCGTATATGACTGAGCATTACCAACACCGGGCGCGCAAGCGCTTCGGGCAGAACTTCCTGCACGACGCCGGCGTGATCGACCGTATCCTGCGCTCCATCCATGCCAAGCCCGAAGACCGCCTGCTGGAAATCGGCCCGGGCCAAGGCGCATTGACCCAAGGCCTGTTGGCCAGCGGCGGTCAACTGGACGTGGTTGAGTTGGACAAGGACCTGATCCCGATCCTCAACCAGCAGTTTGCCGGCAAGCCCAATTTCAACCTGCACCAGGGCGACGCACTGAAGTTCGACTTCAACAGCCTCAATGCGGCGCCCAACAGCCTGCGTGTTGTCGGCAACCTACCGTACAACATCTCCACGCCGCTGATTTTCCACCTGCTGAACAACGCCGGCATCATCCGCGACATGCACTTCATGCTGCAAAAGGAAGTGGTTGAGCGTTTGGCGGCAGGCCCAGGCGGTGGCGACTGGGGTCGCCTGTCGATCATGGTCCAGTACCATTGCCGCGTAGAGCACTTGTTCAATGTCGGCCCTGGGGCGTTCAATCCGCCGCCGAAGGTCGACTCGGCCATCGTGCGACTGGTGCCGCACGCCGTACTGCCGCACCCGGCCAAGGACCATCGCCTGCTGGAGCGCGTGGTACGTGAAGCATTCAACCAGCGCCGCAAGACCTTGCGCAATACGCTCAAGGCGCTGCTGAGCAACGCCGAAATCGAAGCAGCCGGCGTCGATGGCAGCCTGCGCCCCGAGCAACTGGACTTGGCCGCGTTCGTGCGCCTGGCCGACCAGCTTGCCATCCAACCAGCGCCGACTGCGGACTAAAGCCAGAGGTGCATCGGCCGGACAGCAAGTCTGGCCTATGCACCGCCTCATGGCCTAGACTGATCCGCATCTGCCGTCCTCCGCTTTTGCTTTTAAGGCCTCTCGCATGTCCGATCCTCGCTACCAGATCGACGTCAGCGTCGTCACCCGCTTCCTCGCGGACCAATCGCAACCTGAACACAACCGTTTTGCCTTTGCCTACACCGTCACGGTGAAGAACAACGGGCTGGTGCCGGCCAAACTGCTGTCGCGCCATTGGGTGATCACCGACGGCGATGGCCAGGTAGAGGAAGTGCGCGGTGCGGGCGTTGTCGGCCAGCAACCCTTGATCGACAGCGGCGCCAGCCACACCTACAGCAGTGGCACGGTCATGACCTCCAAGGTCGGCACCATGCAAGGCTCGTATCAAATGAAGGCCACCGACGGCCAACTGTTCGACGCCATCATCGCGCCTTTCTGCCTTGCGGTGCCGGGAGCTCTGCACTGATGGCAACCTACGCGGTCGGCGACCTGCAGGGCTGCCTGGAGCCTCTCAAGTGCCTGCTTGAACGAGTGAAATTCGACCCGGCGAACGATCGCCTGTGGTTGGTGGGTGACTTGGTCAACCGTGGCCCACAGTCCCTGGAAACCCTGCGCTACCTCTATCGCCTGCGCGACTCGCTGGTGTGCGTACTGGGCAACCATGACCTGCACTTGCTGGCGGCCGGCAACAACATCGAGCGCCTGAAAAAAGGCGACACCCTGCGGGAAATTCTCGAAGCACCGGATCGTGCCGAGCTACTCGACTGGCTGCGCCGGCAAAAGCTCATGCATTACGATGAAGGCCGCAACATAGCGCTGGTCCATGCGGGTATCGCGCCCCAGTGGTCGCTGAAAAAAGCACTCAAATGCGCCGCCGAAGTGGAAACCGCGCTGGCCGACGACAACCTCTACACCGCCTATCTCGATGGCATGTACGGCAACGAACCGGTGAAGTGGGACAACGACCTCACCGGCGTTACCCGACTGCGAGTGATCACCAACTATTTCACACGCATGCGCTTCTGCACCGCCGAGGGCAAGCTGGACCTCAAAAGCAAAGAAGGCGTCGACACCGCACTGCCCGGATACAAGCCTTGGTTTGCCCATAAAGAACGCAAGACCCGCGACACGAAGATCATCTTCGGTCACTGGGCAGCCCTGGAAGGCAAGTGCGAAGAACCTGGCGTGTATGCCCTCGACACCGGTTGCGTGTGGGGTGGCGCCATGACCTTGATGAACATCGACACCGGCGAACATCTGAGCTGCCGGTGTGAGTCCCCTCTTTCCGTAACACTGCCGGCCACCGCCAAGCCATAGGAGCCCGCCATGAGCGAATTCAAACGTATCCCTCCCGAACAAGCCCAAGCCCTGCGCGAGCAGGCCGCCGTCGTGGTGGATATCCGTGATCCACAGGCTTACGCCGCCGGTCATATCAAGGGCGCCCAACACCTGGACAATCACAACATTGCCGATTTCATTCGCGCTGCCGACCTCGATGCACCCGTGATCGTGGCCTGTTATCACGGCAATTCCAGCCAGAGTGCCGCCGCCTATCTGATCAGCCAGGGCTTCTCCGACGTCTATAGCCTGGACGGCGGCTTTGAGCTGTGGCGTACGACTTATCCTGCAGAAATTTCTTCTGGCGATTCGCAATAATTTTTTTCACACCCCGCTACCCCGCGTGACACTTGGGCTCGCGCCGTTTCTGACGAACGGCGCAGTCAAACTAATTACGCATCGCGCCTTGACCTCCCGGATTCCGAACTATCCTTAAGCGCAGGCCATCCGAATCAGGGGAGAGCCGGTACACCGGCGTGCGGGTCATCGGTAGCGTTTCAGGGTGTTCTGGGGGGAAAACAGCCATTGGCGTCCGTCAATGGCTGCCAGCATCGACTGATTGATCCGACGTCGGCTCCACGTATCGAGCGAGGTGACGACGTCATGAGTATTTTCAGCCACTTCCAACAACGCTTCGCATCCACACAGCAGGAAGAACTCACGCTGCAAGAGTATCTTGAGCTGTGCAAACAGGACCGCAGCACCTACGCATCTGCCGCCGAGCGCCTGCTATTGGCAATCGGCGAGCCGGAGCTGATAGACACCTCGAACAATTCGCGCCTGTCGCGGATATTCTCCAACAAGGTGATCCGCCGCTACCCGGCCTTTGAAGACTTCCATGGCATGGAAGAATGCATCGACCAGATCGTCTCCTACTTCCGCCATGCCGCCCAGGGCCTGGAAGAGAAGAAACAGATCCTCTACTTGCTCGGCCCGGTCGGCGGCGGCAAGTCGTCCCTGGCTGAAAAGCTCAAACAACTGATCGAGAAAGTGCCCTTCTACGCCATCAAGGGCTCACCGGTATTCGAGTCGCCCCTGGGCCTGTTCAACGCCACAGAAGATGGCGCGATCCTCGAAGAAGACTTTGGCATCCCACGGCGCTACCTCAATACCATCATGTCGCCCTGGGCCACCAAGCGCCTGTCCGAGTTTGGCGGAGACATCAGCCAGTTCCGCGTGGTGAAGCTGTACCCGTCGATCCTCAACCAGATCGGCGTAGCCAAGACCGAACCGGGGGATGAGAACAACCAGGATATTTCGGCCCTGGTCGGTAAAGTCGATATCCGCAAACTCGAAGAATTCCCTCAGAACGACGCTGATGCCTACAGCTACTCTGGCGCGCTGTGCCGGGCCAACCAGGGCCTGATGGAGTTCGTGGAGATGTTCAAGGCACCGATCAAGGTGCTGCACCCACTGCTCACCGCCACCCAGGAAGGTAACTACAACAGCACCGAAGGCCTGGGCGCGATTCCGTTCACCGGTATCCTGCTGGCCCACTCCAACGAATCGGAATGGCACACCTTCCGCAACAACAAGAACAACGAAGCCTTCATCGACCGGATCTACATCGTCAAAGTGCCGTACTGCCTGCGGGTCAGCGATGAGATCAAGATTTACGACAAGCTGCTGTTCAACAGCTCCCTGGCCAAGGCCCATTGCGCGCCTGATACCTTGAAGATGCTGGCGCAGTTCACCGTGCTATCGCGCCTCAAGGAGCCGGAAAACTCGAATATCTACTCGAAGATGCGCGTATACGACGGCGAAAACCTCAAGGACACCGATCCCAAGGCCAAGTCGATCCAGGAGTATCGCGATACGGCCGGCGTGGACGAAGGCATGAACGGCCTGTCGACGCGTTTTGCGTTCAAGATCCTCTCCAAGGTCTTCAACTTCGACCCTCACGAGATCGCCGCCAACCCGGTGCACTTGCTCTACGTGCTCGAACAACAGATCGAACAGGAACAGTTCCAGGCCGAAACCCGCGAACGCTACCTGCGCTTCCTCAAGGAATACCTGGCGCCGCGCTACATCGAGTTCATCGGCAAGGAAATCCAGACCGCCTATCTGGAGTCCTACAGCGAGTACGGTCAGAACATCTTCGACCGCTACGTGCTGTACGCCGACTTCTGGATTCAGGACCAGGAATACCGCGACCCGGAAACCGGAGAAATACTCAACCGCGTGGCGCTCAACGAGGAACTGGAAAAAATCGAGAAACCCGCCGGTATCAGCAACCCGAAGGATTTCCGCAACGAGATCGTCAACTTCGTACTGCGCGCCCGCGCCAACAACAACGGCAAGAACCCGACCTGGCTCAGCTACGAGAAGCTGCGGGTGGTCATCGAGAAGAAAATGTTCTCCAACACCGAGGATCTGCTGCCGGTCATCAGCTTCAACGCCAAGGCCAGCAAGGAGGACCAGCAAAAACACAACGACTTCGTCACACGAATGGTCGAGCGTGGCTACACCGACAAACAGGTACGGCTGCTCTCTGAGTGGTATCTGCGGGTTCGCAAATCGCAGTAAGGCAGCGACGGGCGCACGCTGCCAGGCCACCGGCCTGGCAGCCGACCGCTTGTCTCTAAGCTTCCAGCTCGCGGCTTGAAGCTTGTAACGTGAAGCTGCCCGGAGGGCTCCCCATGAGCTATGTGATCGACCGACGCCTCAATGGCAAGAACAAGAGCACGGTAAACCGCCAGCGTTTCCTGCGGCGTTACCGTGACCACATCAAAAAGGCCGTTGAAGAGGCCGTCAGCCGCCGCTCCATCACCGACATGGAGCATGGCGAACAAATCAGTATTCCTGGACGGGACATCGACGAACCGGTGCTGCACCATGGCCGTGGCGGCAAGCAAACCGTCGTGCACCCGGGCAACAAGGAATTCACCACCGGCGAACATATCCAGCGCCCCCAAGGCGGAGGCGGCGGCAAAGGTCCGGGAAAAGCCGGTAACTCCGGCGAAGGTATGGATGAGTTCGTGTTCCAGATCACCCAGGAAGAATTCCTCGAGTTCATGTTCGAAGACCTGGAGCTGCCCAACCTGGTCAAGCGCAACCTGACCGGCACCGACACCTTCAAGACCGTGCGCGCCGGTATCAGCAACGAAGGCAACCCTTCGCGCATCAATATCATCCGTACCCTGCGTTCGGCCCATGCCCGGCGCATTGCCCTGTCAGGCAGCAGCCGCGCCAAATTGAAGGAAGCCAAAGAGGAACTGGCACGCCTGAAGCGTGAAGAACCAGACAACTTCGGCGATATCCAGCAAATCGAGGCGGAAATAGAGAAACTCAGTGCGCGCATTCACCGTGTACCGTTTCTCGACACCTTCGACCTCAAATACAACCTGTTGGTGAAACAGCCCAACCCCAGCTCCAAGGCAGTGATGTTCTGCCTGATGGACGTGTCTGGCTCCATGACCCAGGCCACCAAGGACATCGCCAAACGCTTCTTCATCCTGCTGTACCTGTTTCTCAAGCGGAACTACGACAAGATCGACGTGGTGTTCATCCGCCATCACACCAGCGCACGCGAAGTGGACGAAGAAGAGTTCTTCTACTCCCGGGAAACCGGCGGCACCATCGTGTCCAGCGCACTGAAGCTGATGCAGGAGATCATGGCCGAACGCTACCCGGCCAACGAGTGGAACATCTACGCCGCCCAAGCCTCCGACGGCGACAACTGGAACGATGACTCGCCCATCTGCCGCGACATCCTGATCAACCAGATCATGCCGTTCGTGCAGTACTACACTTATGTTGAAATCACTCCCCGTGAGCATCAGGCCCTGTGGTTCGAATACGAGCGCATCGGCGAAGCCTTTGCCGATACCTTCGCCCAGCAGCAACTGGTCTCGGCCGGCGATATCTACCCGGTCTTCCGTGAACTCTTCCAGCGCAGGTTAGTGACATGACCGCCAAAAAAGAGCAAAAACGCCAACCCATTTCCACGGGCTCCGAGTGGACCTTTGAACTGATCCAGGCCTATGACCGGGAAATCAGCCGTATCGCGGCCGGTTATGCGCTGGACACCTACCCCAACCAGATCGAAGTCATCACCGCCGAGCAGATGATGGATGCCTATGCGTCGGTGGGCATGCCTTTGGGCTATCACCATTGGTCCTATGGCAAACACTTCCTCAGTACCGAAAAATCCTACACCCGCGGCCAGATGGGACTGGCCTACGAGATCGTCATCAACTCCGACCCGTGCATCGCCTACCTGATGGAGGAAAACACCATCTGCATGCAGGCACTGGTAGTGGCCCATGCCTGCTATGGGCATAACAGCTTCTTCAAGGGCAATTACCTGTTCCGTACCTGGACGGATGCCAGCTCAATCATCGATTACCTGGTGTTCGCCAAGCAGTACATCATGCAGTGCGAAGAGCGCCACGGTATCGACGCGGTAGAGGATTTGCTCGACTCCTGCCACGCCCTGATGAACTACGGCGTCGACCGCTACAAACGCCCTTACCCGATCTCCGCCGAAGAAGAACGCCTGCGCCAGAAGGAACGCGAGGAGCATCTGCAGAAGCAAATCAACGACCTGTGGCGCACCATCCCCAAACGCGCCGGCAAAAACAGCGACAAGGATAATGCGCGCTTCCCCGCCGAACCTCAGGAAAACATCCTTTATTTCCTGGAGAAACACGCTCCGCTGCTTGAGCCGTGGCAACGGGAAATCGTGCGTATCGTGCGCAAGATTGCCCAATACTTTTACCCACAACGCCAGACCCAGGTGATGAACGAAGGCTGGGCAACATTCTGGCACTACACCTTGATGAACGACCTGTACGACGAGGGCCTGGTCACCGACGGCTTCATGATGGAGTTCCTCACCTCCCACACCAGCGTGGTGTTCCAGCCGGGCTTCGATAGCCCGTACTACAACGGCATCAATCCCTATGCGCTCGGCTTTGCCATGTACCGCGATATCCGCCGCATGTGCGAGCACCCCACTGAGGAAGACCGCCGCTGGTTCCCGGAGATCGCCGGCAGCGACTGGTTGTCGACCATTAAATTCGCCATGAGCAGCTTCAAGGATGAGAGCTTCATCCTGCAGTACCTGTCACCCCAGGTGATTCGCGATCTCAAGCTGTTCAGCATCCTCGATGACGATCTCAAGGACGATCTGGTAGTGCCGGCCATCCACGATGAACCAGGTTACCGCACCATCCGCGAAACCCTGGCAGCGCAGTACAACCTGGGTAATCGTGAGCCTAACGTGCAGATCTACAGCATTGACGTACGCGGCGACCGTTCGCTGACCCTGCGCCACCAGCAACACGATCGCAAACCCTTGGGCGAGTCCACCGAGGAAGTGCTCAAACACCTGCACCGGCTGTGGGGCTTCGACATTCACCTCGAAACCCTGCAGGGTGATCAAGTGATGAAGACTCACCATGTGCCGCCCCGCACCGATCACAACGACAACGACTACGGCCGCCTGGACCTGGCCGTCGTTCATCTCTGAAACGGCAAAGCCTCCATTGGTCAGGCACAGGCGGTATCCTGTGCCGCTAATGGAGGCTTTTTCATGAAAATCTACAAAGTCGGCGGTGCGGTGCGTGACCGCCTGCTGGGCATCAAAGTCACCGACATCGACCGCGTGGTGGTCGGTGCGACCACTGAAGAAATGCTCGCCAAGGGCTACAAGCCGGTAGGCTCGGACTTCCCGGTGTTCCTCGACCCGAAAAACGGCGACGAATACGCGCTCGCCCGCACCGAACGCAAGAGCGGCAGGGGTTACGGTGGCTTTGTATTTCACGCCAGCCCCGAGGTCACGCTGGAAGAAGACTTGATCCGCCGCGACCTGACCATCAATGCAATGGCAGAGGACGACGACGGCAACCTGACCGACCCTTATGACGGCCAGCTTGATCTTGAGGCGCGTATTCTACGTCACGTTTCCCCCGCATTCGCCGAAGATCCCCTTCGAGTCCTGCGTGTTGCACGCTTCGCTGCGCGCTACGCCCCTTTGGGCTTCACCGTTGCACCGCAAACCCTGGAGCTGATGCGCCAACTCAGCGAATCCGGCGAACTGGAAGCCCTGACCCCGGAGCGCAGCTGGAAAGAAATCTCCCGCGCGCTCATGGAAGATCAGCCCCAGGTATTCATCCAAGTGCTGCGCGATTGCAATGCGCTGAAAACCTTGATGCCGGAAGTGAACGCACTGTTCGGTGTCCCACAACCCGAAGCCCATCACCCTGAAATCGACACCGGCATACACACCTTGAGTGTTCTGGAACAGGCGGCCTTGCATCAGCAACCACTGACCGTGCGCTGGGCCTGCCTACTGCATGACTTAGGCAAAGGCACCACGCCTGTGGATAAGTTGCCGCAGCACATTGCCCATGAACACCGGGGTTTGAAGCTGATCAAGGCCGTCAATGAACGCTTCAAAGTGCCAAGGGATTGCCAGGAGCTGGCGCTGCTGGTCGGCCAATATCACACCCACGGTCATCGTGCGCTGGAGCTGAAAGCCTCGACATTGCTGGAGCTACTGCAAAGTTTCGACGTTTACCGTCGGCCGCAGCGATTTGAAGAGTTTGTTGTGGCATGTGAAATGGATGCCCGAGGCCGCAAGGGTCTGGAACAGAGAAGTTATCCACAGGCGGATTACTTGCGCGGAGCAGCGAAGGCTGCTCGCGAAGTGGCGGTGGCGCCACTACTGGAGAAGGGCTTCAAAGGCCCGGAGCTGGGCGAAGCGCTCAAGCGCGAGAGGCTGAAAACGCTGAAAGCCTACAAGGAACAGCACGCCCTATAGGAGCGTGCTCGGTGTCAACTGCTGGCCCTGCCATTCGAACCCGACAGGGGCCAGCACCTGGTCGATCCGGGCATCGCGCCACAGCTCAGCCAGGGTCTTGCCCGCCTCAGGATGCACGCGATCCGGAGCCATCAACGACAGCGGCCACAACACAAAGGCGTTTTTCAGAATCTCGGCACGCGGCAGGATCAAACCATCGAAGTTGCCCACCAACTCGCCATACAGCAGCACGTCGATATCCAGCGGCAGGCCCTTGCGATCCGGCGCATAGCGACCATTGTCGGCCTCGATGAATTTCAACCGGCGGTCCAGCTCCATCAACGGCAGGTCGGTATGCGCCGACACCACCAGATTGAAAAATGGTCCGCTCTTGATACCCACCGGCTGGCTTTCGAACACCGCCGAACAACGCATATCGACCAAGAACCCCGCCAGCGCATCCAGGCCGGCGCAGAGGTGAGACTCGCGCTCAATGTTGCTGCCAAGGCCAAGGTAAACCTGAGTTAGCGACATCCGCGCTCGATCTCCACGCCCACGCCCCTGGCGGCCGGCACGGCACCCGGCTTGGTCAATTTGAGGTGCAGCCAGGGAATCTGAAATTCGCTCATCAGCACTTCGGCCAGACGCTCGGCAAAGGTTTCCACCAGCTGGAATTGGGCGTGCTCGGCAAAGGCCTGGATACGCGCCGATACGCTGGCGTAATCCAGTGCCAGGGTCAGGTCGTCACCCGCCGCAGCTGGGCGGTTATCCCAGGCGAAGCTCAGGTCCAGGCGCAGGCATTGCTTGATGCCGCGCTCCCAGTCGTAGGCCCCGATCACGGTGTCGACTTCCAGGCCCTCGATAAACACTCTGTCCAAGCACTCTTCTCCGCAGCACGACAAGGGCGCGATGCCCCGTTAGAATCAGGGCGTCCTCGCCCGGAATAGTTAGCATGTTTTGGTCACTGGCGATTCTCGCCTACCTGCTCGGCTCGCTGTCCTTCGCCATTTTGCTCAGCCGCCTCACGGGAAATCCCGACCCGCGAATGAGTGGCTCAGGCAATGCCGGCGCCACCAATATGTTGCGTCTGGCCGGCAAGAAACTCGCCGTACTGACGCTGCTTGGGGATCTCTGCAAGGGCCTGTTGCCCGTGCTGATCGCCAGCCTTGTCGGCCTTTCCCTGCAACAACAAGCCTGGGTAGGCGTGTGCGCCGTTCTGGGCCACCTGTTTCCGCTGTACTTTCGCTTTCGCGGCGGCAAAGGCGTCGCCACGGCGGCCGGCATGCTGCTGGGAATCTACCCACCAGCGGCGTTGTTGGCCGTACTGGCTTGGTTATTGACCTTCTATCTGACCCGCACCAGCTCACTGGCAGCCCTGATCGCCACACCGCTCACCCTGCCGTTGCTGGCCTGGCAAGAACCTGCGGCGTTGTTGCCGATGAGCGTGCTGACACTGCTGATCGTCTGGCGCCACCGCGGCAATTTACGCGACCTGTTTGCCGGGCGCGAACGGCATTTTTAAATACCGTCGATGAGCCCGGCTCACGCTGCCCCTTACAACGGTGAAAGCTGCTCCATCGGCCAACGTGCCTGCACGCTGATCGCCAGGCTTTCATGCTGCCCGGCCTGCAAGCGCTGGCAACCGGCATAGGCGATCATCGCGCCGTTGTCGGTGCAGAACTCAGGGCGTGCGTAAAACACGTCGCCCTTCATGTCGCCAAGCATTTTTTCCAGCGAGGCACGCAGGGCCTTGTTGGCACTGACGCCGCCAGCGATCACCAGGCGCTTCATACCCGCCTGTTTCAGGGCGCGCTTGCACTTGATGGTCAAAGTCTCCACCACGGCCTGCTGGAACGCCAGCGCGATGTCGCAACGGGCTTGCTCACTGTCGTCCCCGGCGCTGACGCTTTGTTGCCAGGTATTGAGTGCCGAGGTTTTCAAGCCACTGAAGCTGAACATCAAGCCAGGGCGATCACACATCGGACGCGGGAAGGTATAGCGACCCTGTACGCCCTTCTCGGCCAGACGCGCGATTTCCGGACCACCGGGATAGTTGAGGCCCATCATCTTCGCGGTTTTGTCGAAAGCTTCACCGGCAGCGTCGTCCAAGGACTCGCCCAACAGGGTGTATTGGCCAATGCCATCGACCTGAACCAACTGCGTATGGCCGCCGGAAACCAACAAAGCGACGAACGGGAACTCTGGCGGTGTTTTTTCCAGCATGGGGGCCAGTAAATGGCCTTCCATATGGTGCACACCGAGGGCCGGAATGCCCCAGGCGAAGGCCAGCGCTTGAGCACAAGAAGCCCCCACCAGCAGGGCTCCAACCAATCCTGGGCCGGCAGTGTAGGCAATAGCGTCGATCTCGGTCGGCACGCAGCCAGCCTCATCCAACACCTGGCGAATCAACGGCAGCATGCGTTTGACGTGATCGCGGCTGGCCAGCTCCGGCACTACGCCGCCATAAGCACGATGCAGGTCTATCTGACTGAACAGTGCATCGGCCAAAAGCCCGCGTTCACTGTCGTAAAGTGCGACACCGGTTTCGTCGCAGGAGGTTTCAAGTCCCAGTACTAGCATGGGTTTGCGCCTTGTAGAGGCTGAATTCGAAGGCGCGCATAATAGTCGTCACTCCCCCTCCCGACTAGCGGTTTTCGATCAGAGGCTTTGCATTCCGGGCAATGAGGGGTTAACATCCGCAACCCTTAAAAACCGACGACCTCAGCCGCGAATTTTTTGCGACGAGAACGTTGATTCCCGGTAATGAAAGAAGGTAGCTCTGGATGCCAGCCGTCAAAGTAAAAGAGAACGAACCCTTCGACGTAGCTC
>NZ_JBOICG010000787.1:0-2757 GCF_050739995.1 Pseudomonas sp.
GTCCCGCGCTGGGCTGCGAAGCGGCCCTAAAAATCTTGGGAGCGCTGCGCACTCAGCGCGGGGCAAGCCCGCTCACTACAGAGGCTTGACGTGAATTTGTTTCAAGTCGAGGCTGTCATGGCCTCGATCTGTGTCTGGCGCCGTTTGCGACCGGACAGCAATAGCCTGATGAAGGACTGACGTTTCCCATGTTGACCATCGCACTGTCCAAGGGCCGCATCCTTGACGACACTTTGCCGCTTCTGGCTGAAGCGGGCATCGTGCCAACCGAGAATCCGGACAAGAGCCGCAAGCTGATCATCCCCACGACCCAGGACGACGTTCGCCTGCTGATCGTACGGGCTACCGATGTGCCGACTTACGTTGAGCATGGCGCGGCCGACCTGGGCGTTGCCGGTAAAGACGTGCTGATGGAGTACGGTGGCCAGGGCCTGTATGAGCCGTTGGACCTGCGTATCGCCCTGTGCAAGCTGATGACTGCCGGCCGTGTCGGTGATGTCGAGCCCAAAGGCCGTCTGCGGGTGGCGACCAAGTTCGTTAATGTCGCCAAGCGCTACTACGCCGAGCAAGGTCGTCAGGTCGACATCATCAAACTCTACGGTTCGATGGAGCTGGCGCCGCTGATCGGCCTGGCCGACAAGATCATCGACGTGGTCGACACTGGCAACACCCTGCGTGCCAACGGCCTGGAACCCCAGGATTTCATTGCTGACATCAGCTCCCGCCTGATCGTCAACAAAGCCTCGATGAAAATGCAACACGCCCGTATCCAGGCGTTGATCGATACCCTGCGCAAGGCAGTGGAGTCTCGACACCGCGGTTGACTCACCCGCGCGGCCTTAGGTCGCGCCCGTCTATCCGCCTCATAGCCAGAATTCTCAGGTGCCCAAGCGGAAACGACTGCTACTTTAGGGCGCCTGAGTTTTTGCCAATTCTATTGAGGCCCTCGCTATGACCACGTCCACTGCAATTGCCCGACTCAACGCTGCCGACCCGGATTTCGCCCATCATCTGGATCATCTGCTGAGCTGGGAAAGTGTGTCCGACGACTCGGTCAACCAGCGAGTACTCGACATCATCAAGGCTGTGCGCGAGCGCGGTGATGCAGCGTTGGTGGACTTCACTCGTCAGTTCGATGGCCTGGACGTCAAGTCCATGGCCGACCTGATCCTGCCCCGTGAACGCCTGGAGCTGGCCTTGACGCGTATCACCGTGCCACAGCGCGAAGCGCTGGAAGTCGCGGCGGCGCGGGTGCGCAGCTACCACGAAAAACAGAAACAGGACTCCTGGAGCTACACCGAAGCCGATGGCACCGTATTGGGCCAGAAGGTCACGCCGCTGGATCGCGCCGGTTTGTACGTGCCGGGCGGTAAAGCCTCGTACCCGTCGTCGGTACTGATGAACGCAATCCCGGCCAAGGTGGCGGGCGTGACCGAAGTGGTCATGGTGGTGCCGACGCCGCGCGGTGAAATCAACGAACTGGTGCTCGCCGCGGCGTGCATCGCTGGTGTCGACCGTGTCTTCACCATCGGTGGTGCCCAAGCCGTTGCGGCCCTGGCCTATGGCACCGAAAGCGTGCCGAAGGTCGATAAGGTGGTGGGCCCTGGCAACATCTACGTCGCCACGGCCAAGCGCCACGTGTTTGGTCAGGTTGGTATCGACATGATTGCCGGTCCTTCGGAAATCCTCGTGGTGTGCGACGGCCAGACCGACCCGGACTGGATCGCCATGGACTTGTTCTCCCAGGCCGAACACGACGAAGACGCCCAGGCGATCCTGGTCAGCCCGGATGCCGAGTTCCTCGACAAGGTGGCCGCCAGCATCAATAAGCTGTTGCCGACCATGGAGCGCGCCGAGATCATCGAGAAGTCGATCAATGGGCGCGGTGCGTTGATTCTTGTACGTGACATGGAACAAGCCATCGAAGTGGCCAATCGTATCGCGCCGGAACACCTGGAGTTGTCCGTAGCCGACCCACAAGCCTGGCTGCCGTCGATCCGTCACGCTGGCGCGATCTTCATGGGCCGCCACACCAGCGAAGCCTTGGGCGACTACTGTGCCGGTCCCAACCACGTGCTGCCGACCTCCGGCACTGCGCGTTTCTCGTCGCCGCTGGGGGTGTATGACTTCCAGAAGCGCTCGTCGATCATCTTCTGCTCGCCACAGGGCGCCTCCGAGCTGGGCAAGACCGCCTCGGTGCTGGCCCGTGGTGAATCGCTGAGTGCGCACGCGCGCAGCGCCGAATATCGCATCCTCAAGGGAGAGTAAGGCATGAGCAAATTCTGGAGCCCTTTCGTCAAGGACCTCGTGCCTTACGTGCCCGGGGAGCAACCCAAGCTGACCAAGCTGGTCAAGCTCAACACCAATGAAAACCCCTACGGTCCATCGCCGAAAGCGCTGGCGGCCATGCAGGCCGAATTGAACGACAACCTGCGTCTGTACCCGGACCCTAATAGTGACTTGCTCAAGCAGGCCGTGGCGAAGTACTACGGGATCGACGCCGGCAAGGTATTCCTCGGCAACGGTTCCGATGAAGTCCTGGCGCACATCTTTCACGGTTTGTTCCAGCACGATCTGCCGCTGCTGTTTCCGGACATCAGCTACAGCTTCTATCCGGTCTACTGCGGCCTGTACGGCATCAAGTCCGATCCGGTGCCATTGGACGAGCAGTTCCAGATTCGCGTGGCCGATTATGCCAAGCCTAACGGTGGGATCATTTTCCCCAACCCTAACGCACCTACCGGCTGCGTGATGGCA
>NZ_JBOICG010000788.1:0-4482 GCF_050739995.1 Pseudomonas sp.
CAATCTGACGGATCCGCTCACGGGTCACGTCGAATTGTTTGCCGACCTCTTCGAGGGTGTGATCGGTGTTCATATCGATACCGAAACGCATGCGCAGCACTTTGGCTTCGCGTGCAGTCAGGCCGGAGAGCACGTCACGGGTCGCTTCCTTGAGGCTTTCGACCGTGGCCACATCGATTGGCGACTGCATGGTCGAGTCTTCGATGAAGTCGCCCAGATGCGAATCTTCGTCATCACCGATCGGGGTTTCCATGGAGATCGGCTCTTTGGCGATCTTCAATACCTTGCGGATTTTGTCCTCAGGCATTTCCATGCGCTCACCCAGCTCTTCCGGGGTCGGTTCGCGACCCATTTCCTGCAACATCTGCCGGGAAATACGGTTGAGCTTGTTGATCGTCTCGATCATGTGCACCGGAATACGGATGGTGCGAGCCTGGTCGGCGATCGAACGGGTGATCGCCTGGCGAATCCACCAGGTGGCATAGGTCGAGAACTTGTAACCACGACGGTATTCGAACTTGTCCACCGCCTTCATCAGGCCGATGTTGCCTTCCTGGATCAGATCGAGGAACTGCAGGCCACGGTTGGTGTACTTCTTGGCGATGGAGATCACCAGACGCAAGTTCGCTTCAACCATCTCTTTCTTCGCGCGGCGGGCCTTGGCCTCACCGATCGACATGCGACGGTTGATGTCCTTGATTTCAGCAATCGTCAGACCGGTTTCGGTCTCAAGCGCGGTCAGCTTCTGCTGGCAACGGATGATGTCCGACTGCAGGCGACCAATGGCTTCGGCGTATTTTGCCTTGCCTTTGGCCAGTGCGTCGGTCCAGCTTTCGTCAACTTCGTTGCCTGGGAACTGGCGCAGGAAGTCGGCGCGCGGCATACGTGCATCACGTACGCACAGCTGCATGATTGCGCGTTCTTGAGCACGCAGGCGCTCAAGGGCGCTGCGAACACGTTCAACCAGGCCTTCGAACTGCTTCGGCACCAGCTTGATCGGCATGAACAGCTCAGCCAGGGCCACCAGCTCGGCAATCGCCTGCTTGTTGGCGCGACCGTGCTTCTTCAGGGCCTTGCGGGTGATTTCCATTTGATCGGAAACCGCACCAAAACGCTGGGCCGCAATGATCGGGTCTGGACCGCTTTCGACTTCATCTTCGTCGTCGCCGCTGCTTTCAGCGTCATCGTCATCGGAATCGTCGTCCGCTTTCGCAGCCTTGGCATCGACAGGCGGCGGCACTTCGGCGGCAGGCGGCGCAATGCCGTCGTCCGGGTCGATATAACCGCTCAGAACGTCGGACAGGCGGCCACCTTCGGTGGTAACGCGGTTGTACTCGGAGAGAATGTGGTCAACCGTGCCAGGGAAGTGCGCGATTGCGCCCATCACTTCACGGATACCCTCTTCGATACGCTTGGCGATTTCAATTTCGCCTTCGCGTGTCAGCAGCTCGACGGTACCCATTTCACGCATATACATGCGCACAGGGTCGGTGGTACGACCGATATCGGTCTCCACAGCAGCCAGCGCGGCAGCAGCTTCTTCAGCGGCAGCCTCGTCGGTATCGGCGTCCGCCAGCATAAGGGAATCCTTATCTGGCGCAGCTTCGAATACGTTGATCCCCATGTCGTTAATCATGCGGATGATGTCTTCCACCTGCTCTGGATCTGAAATATCCTCAGGCAGGTGGTCGTTGACCTCCGCGTAAGTCAGGTAACCCTGCTCACGACCAAGAACGATCAACTCTTTGATACGAGACTGCTGTTGCGCTTTTCCGGACATAACACCCTATCCACTGAAGGTCTTGGCGGGCAAAAAACAAGCCGAGGATTATACCCGAGCTATGACCTCACACGCCAGCTGAGGTCGGGTTTGATGCGGAAACATTCTGTTTTAAGAGGTCGCGCATCTGTTTTGCTATCTGAATTTGCTCTTCAGCCGACAATCCCGGCTGCCTTGCTTTCTTGATGAGTTCATCGAGGGTCTGCGTGTGCTGACCCGCAGATAACCTAGTAATGGTGTCTAAAAACTGTTGTTCAAGGTTGTCGCCGTCAATTAGCCACTCCTTTTCCGCAAGTGCTTTGAGCAGGCGACCCTGTTCGGTGCCATGCCAACGGGCCATCAACTGAATTGAGTTTAGCTTAGGATTTTTCTGGACCGCCTCGATCAAGGCGATCAGTACCTGAGCATAGCTGTTGCTTTCGTTGGCAAAGTGGTCGGCGCTCTCGACCTTTCCCGCCAGCTGCGGGTGGTGAATGAGCGTGCGCAGCGCAATGAGCGTCGGCGCTTCTACGGCGACGGGTGTTCGTGGGGCGTAAGCCTCATCGCGATCACCGCGTTTGCCATTCTTGCTCCAGGGTTTCTTTTCCCATTTCTTACCGTCGGCGCCAGACTTTTTCGGTGTCCACTCCTGCTGGGGCGCGTAGGCCTCCTGCGGTTGGTGGAAGTCGGAATAGTCCGGCATGGCATCGTAATCCATGCCCGGATCATAGGCTGGCGGCGCGTCCTGCGGCGCACTGTGCACCAGTTGGCTGACGGCTTCGCCGCTCAATCCGGTGATTTCCAGCAAGCGCATGCGCATCAGGGATTTCAGGTTGGCGCCTGGCACTTTGTCGATCAACGGTGCGGCGAGGGTGGCCATGTGGGCCTTGCCTTCGAGGGAGCGCGGGTCGGCTTCTTCGGTCAGTTGCTGGAAGAAATAGTCTGCCAGCGGCTGTGCATGTTGATTGATGCGCGCGCGGAATGCGTCGGTGCCTTCGGAGCGCACTAGGGTGTCTGGGTCTTCGCCTTCGGGCAGAAACAAAAAGCGCGCGCGGCGCCCGTCCTGCAGACTCGACAGCGTGGCTTCGAGTGCGCGCCAGGCGGCATTGCGGCCAGCCTGGTCGCCGTCGAAGCAGAACAAAACGCTGGGCACCACGCGAAACAGGCGTTTCATGTGTTCTTCGCTGGTGGCCGTGCCCAAGGTCGCCACCGCATTGCGCAGGCCTTGCTGGGCAAGGGCAATGACATCCATATAGCCTTCAACCACGATGATTTCATCGAGGTTGCGGTTGTTCTTGCGTGCTTCAAACAGGCCGTAAAGCTCTTGGCCTTTATGGAATACCGGGGTTTCCGGAGAGTTCAGGTACTTGGGCTTGTCGTCCCCCAGTACGCGGCCACCAAAGGCAATGATCCGGCCTCGGCTGTCGCGGATCGGAAACATCACGCGATCGCGGAAGCGGTCATAGCGCTTGCCGGTCTCGGCGTTTTCCACCAGCAGTCCGGCGTCGATCATGGCTTTTTGCTGGAGAGTGTCGCTGCTCAGGTGTTTGTACAAATTGTCCCAGCCGGGCGGGGCGAACCCCAGGCCAAAGTCGCGGGCGATCTCACCGGTGAGGCCGCGGCCCTTGAGGTAATCGACTGCAGCCTTGCGCTGGGGATGGCTTTTAAGTGCCTGGCGATAGAAGTCGGCAGCAGCGGTCAGCAGCGGATACAGCGGCGAATCGGTGGGTTGGCGTGGCTTATGCGGGCGGCCACTTTCTTCCCGGGGGATTTCCATGCCAGCGGCTTTCGCCAGTTCCTCGACAGCCTGGGGGAAGTCCAGGTTGTCGTGGTCCATGATGAAGCCGAGGGCATTGCCACCCGCGCCGCAGCCGAAGCAGTAGTAGAACTGCTTGTCGGGGCTGACGCTGAACGACGGGGTCTTTTCTTTGTGAAACGGGCAGCAGGCGGTGTAGTTTTTACCGGCCTTCTTCATTTGCAGGCGTGAGCTGACAACATCGACGATGTCGGTGCGGTTCAGAAGGTCGTCAATAAAGCTCTGGGGAATCAGCCCGGCCATGGCGTTCTCGTCATCACTGCGTGTCAATGAAGCCCGCGAAGTGCTCAGGCACGCAAATTGTGCGGCTCGACCAGCTGTCGTCTATTGGGCTGTCAGGAAGTGTATCTGCCGAGCATTCACTGATGTTAGTTTCCAGTCTTCGGCTTGGAAATGTTGCCCGGGTTTCCGGTCTTGGCCCATGGGAGGCCTCGGAAGATGAGCGCAGCCGATACAGTTGATCGTCTGTTAAAAAATAAGTGTGCTCGTCAGTAGCCTTGTTAGGCTCGTCAGAAGAGACGTGCACCGCTGGCAGAAGAGCCAGTCCTGACGTGTGAAGCAATGTCTCGGTCGCGTGTGCGGCGTCAACAGTGAAGCATCAAGCGATATCCGCAAATGCCATTAGCCCGGCTGAGGGCCGGGCTTGGCAGAAGCTTGCTACGAACGTCTGTGTATTAGTACAGACGAACGGCGCGGCGCTGTTCGCGCTGAACTTTCTTGGCGTGACGCTTAACAGCGGCTGCTGCTTTGCGCTTACGCTCAGAAGTTGGCTTCTCGTAAAATTCGCGGCTACGAACTTCAGCCAGTACACCGGCTTTTTCGCAGGAGCGCTTGAAACGACGCAGAGCTACGTCGAAGGGTTCGTTCTCTTTAACTTTGACGGCTGGCATCCAGAGCTACCTTCTTT
>NZ_JBOICG010000789.1:0-3794 GCF_050739995.1 Pseudomonas sp.
GAGATACACCATGACGACTAAAACCCGTTCGCTGTCCGCCGCTACCCTCGTCCTGGCCCTCGGTTCGGCCCTGAGCCTGTCCGCCATGACCAACATGGCCCACGCTGACGAAGCCAAAATGGACAAATGCTTCGGTGTCGCCGAAGCCGGCAAGAACGATTGCGCCGCAGGCGCTGGCACTACCTGCGCCGGTACTTCCAAAGTCAAAGACCAGGCCAATGCCTGGAAACTGGTACCTGCCGGCACCTGCGACAAGACCCCAAGCTCTACCTCGCCGACCGGTTTTGGCCAGGCTGCTGCCTTCACCGCCAAGTCCTGAAACCCGACACAGCCTGAGTACGGATGATGACGCTTTTACCCCAACACACGGTCTCGCCAGCTCAGGTGCCCGGCCTCCCCCATAGGGCCGGGCTGGGGCTGAAGAACGAGCACTTCATCGAAGTGCTCGAAACCTCGCCCGATATCGGCTTTTTTGAAGTGCACGCCGAAAACTACATGGTGGCCGGCGGCCCGTTCCATCACTACCTGGGTTTGATCCGCGAGCAGTACCCACTGTCATTGCATGGCGTGGGGCTGTCCATCGGTGGCGAAGGCCCGCTGAACCGTGAGCACCTGGCACGGTTGGCCAAGCTGATCGAACGCTATCAACCCCACTCTTTTTCCGAACACCTGGCCTGGTCCAGCCATGGCCCGGTGTTTCTGAACGATTTGCTGCCCCTGGCCTACGACACCGCCACCCTGAACCGGGTGTGCGAACACGTTGATCAGGTACAAAGCGTCCTCAAGCGCACCCTGTTGCTGGAGAACCCGTCGACGTATGTGCAGTTCCAGCGCTCGACCCTGGACGAGACGGACTTCATCACTGAAATCATCCGCCGCACCGGCTGCGGCCTGTTGCTGGACGTCAACAACGTCTACGTATCGTGCATCAACCACCAACGTGATCCACTGGCCTACATCAACGGGCTGCCGTTGCATGCGGTGGGTGAAATCCATCTGGCTGGCTTTGCCGAAGACACCGACAGCCTGGGCGATCGCCTGTTGATTGATGACCACGGAGCCCCCATCGACAACGCAGTGTGGCAGCTTTACGAGCAAGTACTTACACGTACCGGCCCGGTGGCCACACTGATCGAGCGGGACAACCAGGTGCCGGCCTTCGGCGTATTACTCGCCGAAGCCCAACACGCCGAACGGTACTTGGCGCAGGTGACCCCATGAGCCTTCATGACGCATTTGCCAGCGCCTTGCTCTCGCCCGACATGGCCTGCCCCGATGGCGTGTTCAGCAGCAACGGCGCCGACCCGGCCAGCCGCTTTGTGGTGTACCGCAACAACGTGCACAGCTCGTTGATCAACGCGCTGGCAACGGCTTACCCCGTGACGTTGCAACTGGTTGGTGAGGAATTCTTCCGTGCCATGGCGGGACTCTTCGTTCAGGCCTGCCCGCCCACCAGCCCGCTGATCAGCGAATACGGCAGTGCATTGGCTGCGTTCATTCAGGACTTCGAGCCGACAGCCAGCGTGCCCTATCTGGCCGATGTCGCACGGCTGGAACGCCTGCGGGTACGTGCCTATCACGCCGCCGATGAAGCGCCGATGGATCGGCAAGCCGTTTTGCAGGCACTGCAAACGGAAACAAACCTGGGGGAGTTACGCCTGCAACTGCATCCGTCCCTCGCCACTCAGGACTCTGCCTACGCAATCGTCGGCATCTGGTCAGCACATCAGACCGAAGGTGAAATTGCCAGCTTCCACCCCTGGCACGCCCAAGGTGCCTTGGTGTTACGCCAAGGGCTGACAGTCAAGGTGTTTGCCATCGACTCAGGCGCCGTCACGTTCATCAACAGCCTGAACCAAGGCGCAACGCTGGAAACAGCAGTGGAACAGGCCCTCGAAGGCTCGACCGAATTCGATCTGCACCAATGCTTGAACCTGCTGATCAGCTACGACGCCATCACCCATTTGCATACCAAACAAAAGGTCTCGTCATGAACTCATCCCCTTCGTGCCTGGTTAAACGGGCCATCGCGTTGTTCGAAAAGATCCCCTACAGCCTGATCGCCTTTCTCGCACGCTTCTCCATCGCCGCAGTGTTCTGGAAGTCCGGCCAGACCAAAGTCGAGGGCTTCGCCATCGATCTGATCAGCGGCACCTTCCAACTGGGTGAGCCGCGACTGGCCGCCTCGACGCTGCCGCTGTTTCGCAGTGAATACAACGTGCCCTTGCTGTCGCCGGAAATAGCCGCGCATATGTCCGCGTTCGCCGAGCACTTTTTCCCGGTGTTGATCCTGGTGGGCTTTGCCACACGTTTCTCGGCATTGGCGTTGATTGGCATGACGCTGGTCATTCAACTGTTCGTCTACCCGGAAGCCTATCCGACCCACGGCACCTGGATCGCGATACTGCTGCTGTTGGTCGCAAAAGGCCCTGGTTGCCTATCCATCGACCACCTGATCGCCCGCCGCTACCGCTGAAGTCGGTCCAGGGTTTCGCCGCTGCGTTTGAACCAGTCCACCAGGTAATCAGCCAGCACTTGGGTTCGGCGCGGCAGCCCACCCTGATAAGGATGCACCAGGTACATCGGCAGGCTGCGTGTTGAATAGTCACGCAGTAGCCAACGCAAACGGCCGTCAGCCAGTTCCGCGGGAAGCACGTAGGACGGCAGGCGTGCGATACCGGCGCCCACCAGCGCAGCCTTTTTCAGTAGGTTGTAGTGGTTGGAGGCAAAGGTACCGCTGACCCGCACCCGCAGCAGCTCGTGTTGCTGGTGGTACAACCACTCCTCGCGCCCGCTGTAGTGGCTGTTGAGCAAACAGGCATGTGTTGCAAGATCCGCCGGGGTCTGCGGCACGCCATGTTGTTCCAGGTAAGCCGGGCTGGCGCAGGTCATCTCGTGCCAGGCCAGCAGTGGTTTGGCGACCAAGCGCTCATTCTCGATGGCGCCGGAGCGTACGCCCAGATCAAAGCCGTCCCGGGCCAGGTCGCGGTAGCTGTTGTTCAGCTCCAGCTCGATCTGCACCTGCGGATACTGCTTGGAAAACTCCAGCAGCAAACCATCAAAGAAGGTTTCCCCCAACGACACCGGAACCGTCATACGCACGGGCCCGGCCAGGTCGTCCTTGAGCCGTGCCAAGGCCTGACGGGCTCGCTCCACTTGCACGACCAGGGCTTGCGCCTGGGGCAGCAACGCTGCACCGGCAGCGGTGAGGCTGAGCCTGCGCGTGGTGCGATGCAGCAACACCACGGAAAATTGTGCTTCCAACTGGCTGATACGCTTGGATAGCTGGCCTTTGCTGCACCCCAACTGCTCGGCCGCGACGGTGAAGCTACCCGCTTCGATCAGTACGGCAAAGGCCGCCAGGTCATCCATCTCGCTCATGGATTGTTTCCATTTGAAAACCAAAGGTTGCCTATTAGCGCGTTTATCCACTTAAAAAGCCACACTAGACTGAACCTTCACTTATCTCCCCGGAGGAACAGCACGATGAAAATCCTATTGATTGGTGCCAGCGGTACGGTCGGTTCGGCGATCAAGGCGGAACTGGCGCAGCGTCACGAAGTGATCAGCATCGGTCGCAGCAGCGGCGACTTCCAGGTCGATATCAGTGACAGCGCATCGATTCGCAAACTGTTCGAACAAACCGGTAAGTTCGATGCGCTGGTCTGTGCGGCAGGCAGCGTGAACTTCGTGCCGCTGGGTGACATGAGCGAAGCCGATTTTGAACTGGGCCTGCGTGACAAGCTGATGGGCCAGGTCAACCTGCTGCTGATCGGCCGTGAATACGCCAACGA
>NZ_JBOICG010000790.1:0-15136 GCF_050739995.1 Pseudomonas sp.
GGCTTGCCTGCGATAGCGCCGGTTCAGGCACCGCTAAATCTGCAGTGCTACCTCCCCCAACCGTCCACCGTGTGGCCCGAAACTGCGCTCCACCATCCGCCGCGTGCCGTCGGCATTCACAATCAGCGCCGTACTCGCCCGCGTCCCATAACTGGGGCTGGCAATAAACACGCTCGACAATAAACTCTCCGTGGCCAACCCCACGCCGGTGTCCGGCAAGTCGGCAAACGGTGCGGTTTGTGGGTCACTCAAAATGCCCAATAGGGTCTCCGGCTGCGGATCTTCCAGCACTTCGCGCAAGGCTGCCTTGGCTTTGAGCAATTTGGGCCATGGTGTATCCAGCCCGGCATTGGAAAGTCCATAAACCCCAGGGCCCAGCCGCGTAGGCTCGGTTTGATTGGCGTTGTAATGCCACAGCTCGTGCCGCGTGCCTACCAACAGGTTGAACCCGGCATATTCAATCGAACGGCCGTTAACGTCGACTAAATACTCCTCAATGGGTAGCGAACCACTGAGAAACCGCGCCACCAGTTCACCACGGGACCTGCGTGCCGGAGGCTGGTGCGGGTCGCGGATGTTGGTGAGTGCGGCAAAGCGCCCATCGGCATTTACCCCAAGCCAGGTGCCGCCGGCTTCCTGGTCGCGGCCGGCGTAGATATCAGGCGCATCTGACCACTGGGCCAGCGGCAGGCTGGGACGGGCGTAGAACTCATCACGGTTGGCCGCGACGATCAGCGGTTGGGCGTGGCCCGGCCGCCAGGCGAAAACGATCAGGCACATCAGGTGATCCCCTTTGTGTTTTTTGCCACTCTACGCATACAACGGCGGGCGTTCCATCGCATCGAAGTTGGGCCACATGCCTTCCATCCGTTAACATGCCAGGCGGTTCGGTACGTGTGAACTTCTTAATTTGAAATAGCGGCTATAACGCAGGCTTAATCGCACACCGGCATGGTCCGGTGCGCCATGACTAATGATTTAACGAGGAGTCGCAATGCTGCCTTACCCGCAGATCAACCCGGTGGCCGTGGCCATCGGTCCGCTGCAAATCCATTGGTACGGGTTGATGTACCTGATCGGCATCGGCGGTGCCTGGTTGCTGGCCTCTCGGCGCCTGAACCGTTTCGACCCGACCTGGACCAAGGAGAAGCTCTCCGACATGGTGTTCTGGATGTCGATGGGGGTGATCGTCGGCGGGCGCCTCGGGTATGTGCTGTTTTACGATCTGCCGGCTTACATTGCCAACCCGACGCTGATCTTCGAAGTGTGGAAAGGCGGCATGGCGTTCCACGGCGGCTTTGTCGGCGTGATGATCGCCGCGTGGTGGTTCGGTCGTCGCAACGGTAAGTCGTTCTTCCAGTTGATGGACTTCGTCGCACCGTTCGTGCCGATTGGTCTGGGTGCCGGGCGCATCGGTAACTTCATCAACGCCGAGTTGTGGGGCAAGCCGAGCGACGTGCCATGGGCCATGGTGTTCCCGCCGTTCAGCGACCCGGCGCAATTGCCGCGCCATCCGTCGCAGCTCTACCAGTTCGCCCTGGAAGGTGTGGCACTGTTCCTGATCCTCTACATTTTCTCGCGCAAGCCCCGTCCGACCATGGCGGTTTCCGGCATGTTCGCGCTGTTCTATGGGATCTTCCGCTTCGTCGTCGAGTTCGTCCGCGTGCCGGATGCACAGCTGGGCTACCTGGCGTGGGGTTGGGTGACCATGGGTCAGATTCTCAGCCTGCCGATGATCATCGCCGGCCTGGGCCTGCTGTGGTGGGCTTACAATCGCCCGCAAGGCATCAAGAACACCGCGCTTTAAATTCGAATACCGAGGCTGCTTGAAGGGTTGGGCAGCCTCGGCTTCAACGATACGGGTAAAAACATGAAGCAATATCTCGAACTGCTGAACGACGTCGTGACCAATGGATTGACCAAGGGCGATCGCACCGGCACCGGCACCAAGGCCGTGTTTGCTCGTCAGTATCGGCATAACTTGGCCGACGGCTTCCCGCTGCTGACCACCAAGAAGCTTCATTTCAAAAGCATCGCCAATGAACTGATCTGGATGTTGAGCGGCAACACCAACATCAAGTGGCTCAACGAAAACGGCGTGCGTATCTGGGACGAATGGGCCACCGAAGATGGCGACCTGGGCCCGGTGTACGGCGAGCAGTGGACCGCCTGGCCAACCAAGGACGGCGGCACGATCAACCAGATCGACTACATGGTCGACACGTTGAAGAACAACCCCAACAGCCGCCGCATCCTGTTCCATGGCTGGAACGTCGAGTACCTCCCGGACGAAACCAAGAGCCCCCAGGAAAACGCGCGCAATGGCAAGCAAGCCCTGCCGCCGTGCCACCTGCTGTACCAGGCGTTCGTACACGACGGCCATCTGTCGATGCAGTTGTATATCCGTAGCTCCGATGTATTCCTGGGCCTGCCGTACAACACTGCCGCCCTGGCGTTGCTGACCCATATGCTGGCCCAGCAGTGCGACCTGATCCCCCACGAGATCATCGTCACCACCGGCGATACCCACGCCTACAGCAACCACATGGAACAGATCCGCACCCAGCTGGCACGTACGCCGAAAAAGCTGCCGGAACTGGTGATCAAGCGCAAACCTGCGTCGATCTACGACTACAAGTTCGAAGATTTCGAGATCGTGGGTTATGACGCCGACCCAAGCATCAAGGCTGACGTGGCTATCTGAAGACTGCCTCGGTCTTAAGGTATGGGCTTGTGTGGGAGGGGGCTTGCCCCCGATGGCGGTGTATCAGTCAGATATTTGCTGGTTGATACCCTGCAATCGGGGGCAAGCCCCCTCCCACATTTTGATTCGGTTAACAGTCCGGGTTAGTGGCCGTGGCTTCTGCCCACATGCGAGGGCTCAGCCTCGCTGGCCGCCACACTCCCGCTGACCTCCAGCCGTTGCAGAATCCCGCACTGATCCAGATCGGTCCCACCGCCGCAGCGTTGGCGCAGGTCCAACAGTTGCTCCTGCAACGCCAGCAGCCCATCGATCCGCGCCTTCACGTGATGGATGTGCTCGTCAATTAACGCATTCACACTTTCGCATTGGTCCTGGGGGCTGTCCCGTAATCCGAGCAGGCTGCGGATTTCTTCCAGGGTCATGTCCAGGCTGCGGCAATTGCGGATAAAGATCAGCCGTTCGGTGTGAGCCTGGGTGTACACGCGGTAGTTGGCGTCGGTGCGTGCCGGGGGCGGCAGCAAGCCTTCCTTCTCGTAGTAACGGATGGTTTCCACCTGACAATCGGTCAGTTTGGCCAGTTCGCCGATCTTCATTGCAGCAATCTCCAAATGGGTGCTTGACCCTATAGTGGCTACAGGGTCTTTACTTGGCAACAGGCACCTCTACGGACGCGACAGAATGAGCGATTCCATCCACACCCCGAATAAGCACGGTCACAAGCACGATCATGACCATGACCATGATCATAATCACGACCACGGCGCCAAACTGACGCCCGTCAAGCCACATGATCACGCCAGCCATGGCGGCTCCTGCTGCTCCAGCAAAGCTGCGCCTGCGGTGGTCACGTTGAGTGAAGCACCCACCGCCGGTTCGCGCTTGAGCACTTTCCGCATCGAAGCGATGGACTGCCCCACCGAGCAGACGCTGATCCAGAACAAACTGGGTAAGCTCGCAGGTGTGCAGCAACTGGAATTCAACTTGATCAACCGCATCCTTGGCGTCACCCATGACCTGCCGAGTACTGCGCCGATCATTGAGGCGATCAAGTCCCTGGGTATGCAGGCCGACCCGATTGAAGAGGGCACGCCTGCCGCCGCACCTCCCGCCAAGAAGCACTGGTGGCCATTGGCGGTATCCGGTGTCGGTGCGCTGGGCGCCGAAGTTCTGCACTTCACCGGCGTCGCCCCCACGTGGGTGATTGCCTTGGTGGCGTTAGTGTCGATCCTCAGCGGTGGCCTCACCACCTATAAAAAAGGCTGGATCGCGCTCAAGAACCTGAACTTGAACATCAACGCGCTGATGAGCATCGCCGTGACTGGCGCCGTGCTGATTGGCCAGTGGCCGGAAGCGGCGATGGTGATGTTCCTGTTCACCGTGGCCGAGTTGATCGAAGCCAAATCCCTGGACCGTGCCCGCAACGCCATCAGTGGCTTGATGCAGATGACGCCGGAGCAGGCCACGGTGCAGCAGGCCGACGGTTCCTGGTTGGAAAAAGAAGTTAAAAGTATCGAAATTGGCGCTATCGTCCGGGTAAAACCTGGCGAGCGTATCGGCTTGGACGGTGAAGTCACCGCCGGCCAGTCCACCATCGACCAAGCGCCGATCACCGGTGAAAGCCTGCCGATTGAAAAGACCGTGGGTGATAAAGTCTTCGCCGGCACGATCAACCAGGCCGGCTCCCTGGAATACAAAGTCACCGCCGCCGCCAACAACTCCACCCTGGCGCGGATCATTCACGCCGTGGAACAGGCTCAGGGCGCGCGAGCGCCGACACAGCGTTTTGTCGACAGCTTCTCGAAGATCTACACCCCAGCCGTGTTCCTGTTTGCCCTGGGTGTGGCGATCATCCCGCCGCTGTTCATGGCGGGCGTCTGGTTTGACTGGATCTACCGCGCCCTGGTGTTGCTGGTGGTTGCCTGCCCATGCGCCTTGGTGATCTCCACGCCAGTGACCATCGTCAGCGGCCTGGCGGCGGCTGCGCGCAAAGGCATCCTGATCAAGGGCGGCGTGTACCTGGAGGGCGGTTACAAGCTTGATTACCTGGCGCTGGACAAGACCGGCACCATCACCCATGGCAAACCGGTGCAAACCGACTACCTGGCGCTGTTCCCCAATGTCGCGGACAGCGCGCCGGCCCTGGCCGCCAGTTTGGCTGGGCGTTCCGACCATCCGGTGTCCCTGGCCATCGCCAATGCGGCTGTGGATAAGAACCTGCCCATGCACGCTGTGGATAACTTCGAGGCCCTGGCCGGTCGCGGTGTGCGTGGCGATATCAATGGGGAAACCTATCACCTGGGCAATCACCGCTTGGTGGAAGACCTCGGCCTGTGTTCGCCGGCCCTGGAAGAAAAACTCTTCGCCCTGGAAAAACAAGGCAAGTCCGTGGTGCTGTTGCTCGACAAATCCGGCCCGCTGGCGCTGTTCGCCGTGGCCGACACCGTAAAGGACAGCAGCCGCGAAGCCATCCAGCAACTGCACGACCTGGGCATCAAGACCCTGATGCTCACCGGTGACAACACCCACACCGCCCAGGCGATTGGCACCCAGGTTGGCATCGACCAAGCCAAGGGCGATCTGCTGCCTACCGACAAGCTCAATGCCATCGAAACCCTCTACGGCCAAGGCCACCGCGTGGGGATGGTCGGTGACGGCATCAACGACGCCCCGGCCCTGGCTCGCGCGGAGATCGGCTTTGCCATGGCGGCTGCGGGCACCGACACGGCCATCGAGACCGCCGACGTGGCGTTGATGGACGATGATTTGCGCAAGATTCCGGCATTCATTCGTCTGTCGCGGCAAACGTCGAGTATCCTCAAGCAGAACATCGCCCTGGCGCTGGTGATCAAGGCGATCTTCCTCGCGGTCACCTTCCTGGGCATGGCCACCATGTGGATGGCGGTGTTTGCCGACATGGGCGTGAGCTTGCTGGTGGTATTCAATGGTCTGCGCCTGTTGCGCAAATAGACAATGAGAGGGTGGTGTGCTGAGTGCCGAGTTAAAGGCGTTTTTCATGGTCGCCCGCCTGGGCAGCATTACCCAGGCGGCGAAAAAACTCGGCCTGAGCCAGCCCACCGTCACCACCCAGATTCGAAACCTGGAAAGCCAATACGGCGTTGAGCTGTTCTATCGTGGCGGGCGCCGGCTTACCGTCAGCGACGAAGGCGCGCGCCTGCTGCCGATGGTCAAGGCGCTGTTGCAGCAGGAAGCGGACATCGAGTTTTTCCTGCGTAACAACGGCCAGGTCCAGGGCGCTCTGCGCATCGCCGCGACGGCGCCGTATTACATCCTTGATCTGGTCAAAGCCTTTCGCGAGCGCCTGCCGCAGGTGGAGGTGTCGGTGGAAATCGGCAACTCCCAACAGGTGCTTGAAGCGCTGGATGATTACCGCGTCGACGTCGCGGCTTCCTCCCAACTGTTGGAAGACCCGCGGTTGATCCGTCGCGTGCTCGGCACTGACCCGTTGGTGCTGGCGGTGCATCGTAATCACCCGCTGGCGGCGCAGGATCACGTGCCGCTGACGGCGTTGGCCGGGCATACCTTGCTGATGCGCGAAGCGGGTTCGACTACGCGGCGCCTGACGGAAGACATGTTGCAAGGCGCGGGCGTGAGTTATGGCCCTCTGCTGGAAATCGGCAGCCGGGAATCGATCCGCGAGGCGGTGCTGCGCAACATCGGCATCAGCATCATTGCCCGCCAGGAAGTGCCCCATGACCCGCAATTGCGTGTGCTGACCATCGAGAACGCGCCGCAGATTCCCGAGTATTTGTACTGCCTCAAGGAAAGAAAGGGCGCACGGTTGCCGGCTGCTTTTCTTGGGTTGGCGCAGGAGATGTCGCCAATTTGAGGTTCTGTTTTGGCCTTTGAATCGTCATCGCAGGCAAGCCAGCTCCCACATCTGACTGTGTTCACAAATCAAAATGTGAGAGCTGGCTTGCCTGCGATGAGGCCCGTCCCGACAGTACACTACTGAAGTCCTACACAAATCCACCAATACCACTATCGCTGCGTTTTGCCTTTCTGCCACAAGAGGTACGCATTGCCCGCCTAGCATGGCCTTCATCAGTTTGATGAGGTGCCTTCCATGAACACAGCCCTGACCAACCCCGGCGCGCCCATGACGGTGCGCGGTATCCAGAAGCGCTTCGGCGCCTTTACTGCGCTGGACAACGTGTCCCTGGACGTCGCCGCCGGCGAGCTGGTGTGCCTGCTCGGCCCGTCTGGTTGCGGCAAGACCACCTTGCTGCGCTGCATCGCCGGCCTGGAGCGCCAGGACAGCGGTGAATTGCGCCTGGGTAACCGCGATGTGTCTCTGCTGCCGCCCCAGGCGCGGGACTACGGGATTTTGTTTCAGTCCTACGCGCTGTTCCCCAACCTGACCGTCGAAGCGAATATCGGCTATGGCCTCACCGGTAGCGGTCGCGATGAGGTGCGCAAGCGTGTCGGCCAGATGCTGGAGTTGGTGGGGCTGGTGGGCAGCGAAAAGAAATACCCGGGCCAACTGTCCGGTGGTCAACAGCAACGTGTTGCCCTCGCACGAGCACTGGCGCCGGCACCTTCGCTGCTGTTGCTGGATGAGCCGATGTCAGCCCTCGATGCCCGCGTGCGCGAGCATCTGTGTACCGAGCTGCGTCAACTGCAACGGCGCCTGGGCATCACCACGTTGATGGTCACTCACAACCAGGATGAAGCCATGTTGATGGCCGACCGCATTGCCGTGATGAACAACGGCAAGGTTGAGCAATACGCCACGCCCCAGGAAATCTACGACCGCCCGGCCACGCCGTTCGTGGCGGAGTTCGTCGGCCAAGGCAACTGGTTGCCGTTCAGCCGTAACAGTGCCAGCCACGCTCAGGTTGGCGGGATGAACATGCGCCTGGCCGACGATGCCGGCGTGGCCAAGTCCGGCCGTCTGTTCTGCCGCCCGGAAGCGATCAGCGTCAACCCACCGGTGCATGAAGAGAACCTGTTCCCGGCCAAGGTCCGTGAGATCACCTTCCTCGGCAACCGCTGCCGCATGAGCTTCGAGCTGGAGCAACTGCCGGGCCACCCGCTGCTGGCCGAGCTGGCGCCCGAAGCCATGCCGCGCCTGGGGGCCCAGGACATTTGGGTGGCCTTGCCGCCGCGTAGCCTGCAGGTGTTTGCCTGAGATGGCCGCTGTGATGACGCTGCCGATAGCCCGCCAAGTGTCCCGTGCCGAACTGGGCGATCGTATTTTTGTGGTCGGCGGCAAACTGCTGTGGCTCTTACTGTTGGGCGTGGCGGTATTGCTACCGTTGCTGGCGATCTTTTGGCGTGGTTTCAGCAGCGAAGCCGGGCAGGGCGGTGGCTTAGTCGCCGCGCGGGAACTGGTGACCAGCGACAACTTCCACTGGTTGCTGGGCAATAGCCTGAAAGTTTCCCTCAGCGTAGCAGCCATCGTCGTACCGCTGGCTTATCTGTTTGCCTACGCTCTGCAACGCACGCTGATTCCCGGCAAAGCCATTTGGCGCGGCATGTCGCTGTTGCCATTGATGGCGCCGTCGATGTTGCCGGGCATTGCATTGGTCTACCTGTTCGGCAACCAGGGCATGTTGCGCGGGTTGCTCTCGGACAACATCTACGGCTTTTGGGGCATTGTGCTGGGCGAGGTGATCTACACCTTCCCACATGCTCTGATGATTTTGCTGTCGGCGCTGTCCCTGGCGGATGCGCGTTTGTTCGATGCTGCGTCCAGCATGGGCGCCAGCCCCTCTCGGGCATTTCGCAGCATTACCTGGCCAGCCACGCGCCAGGCTGTATTCGCTGCGTTTTGCTTGGTGTTCACCCTGACCATCACCGACTTCGGTGTGCCCGTTGTCGTCGGTGGGGATTACCAAGTGCTGGCGCTGGAAGCCTACAAGGCGGTGGTCGGCCAGCAGCAGTTCGGTCGCGGCGCGTTGATCGGCATGGTGTTGCTGTTGCCGGCGCTGTTCAGCTTTGGGGTCGATGCCTGGCTGCGTCGCCGTCATGGCGACTCCATGAGCGGTCGCGCCCAGGTCTTCCAACCGGCGCCATCGCGTTTGCGGGACAACTGCTACCTGGCCATCGTGGTGTTGATCTGCGCGGTATTGCTGCTGGTGTTCGGCATGGCCGTGTATTCCTCGTTGGTGAAGTTCTGGCCGTACAACCTGTCGCTGTCACTCAATCACTACCAGTTCGAAGACACGGCCGGCGGTGGCTGGCTGGCCTATCGCAACAGCCTGACCATGGCGCTGTGCACGGCGTTGATCGGCAGCGTGCTGATCTTCACTGGCGCGTACCTGATGGAAAAGACCCGGGGCCAGAAAGGCCTGAACCTGGCACTGCGCATGCTCAGCTTCGTGCCGATGGCCGTGCCGGGGCTGGTGCTGGGCTTGGGCTACGTGTTCTTTTTCAACCTCAACGGCAACCCGCTGCATGTGTTCTACGGGACCATGACGTTACTGGTGGTGTGCACGATTGCGCACTATCTGACCACCGCCCAGATGACCGCGACCACGGCCCTGCGTCAGTTGGACGCCGAGTTCGAAGCCGCCGCGCTGTCGCTCAAGGCACCGCTGTACCGCCACTATCTGCGCGTGACAGTGCCGATCTGCCTGCCGGCGCTGCTGGACATCGTGCGCTACTTGTTTGTGTCGGCGATGACCACCGTGTCGGCCGCGATCTTCCTCTACAGCCCCGACACCATTCTCGCCGCCGTTGCCGTGTTGAACATGGACGACGCCGGCAACGTGGGCGGCGCGGCGGCGATGTCGACCCTGATCCTGTTCACTTCGGCCGGTGTCTCGCTGCTGCTGGCGTGGGCCTCACGTGGCGCCTTGCGCCGTTCCCAAGCCTGGCGCCAGACCGCGCCCGGACAATAATCATCCTTGAAGGAGGTGTTCCATGTTCAAGCCCCTGGCGCTGGTCGCTGGCGTACTCACTGCATTCAGCCTGAATGCCTTCGCCAAGACTGACCTCACCGTGTACACGGCCCTCGAAGCCGAGCAGTTGAAGTCCTATAAGCAAGCGTTCGAAAAGGCCAACCCCGACATTGAGATCAAGTGGGTCCGCGACTCCACCGGGATCATCACCGCCAAGCTTCTGGCCGAGAAAGACCGCCCGCAAGCCGATGCCGTCTGGGGCTTGGCGGCTTCCAGCCTGGCGATCCTGGACCAGCAGGGCATGTTGGATAACTACGCGCCGAAGGACCTGGACAAGATCGGCAAGAACTACCGCGACCCCGCCAATCCGCCCGCCTGGGTTGGCATGGACGTGTGGGCCGCGACCATCTGCTTCAACACCGTCGAAGCCGAAAAGCAGGGCCTGACCAAGCCGGTGAGCTGGCAAGACCTGACCAAGCCTGAATACAAGGGCAAGATCGTGATGCCGAACCCGGCGTCCTCCGGCACGGGTTTCCTGGATGTGAGCGCCTGGCTGCAAACCTACGGCGAGAAGCAAGGCTGGCAGTACATGGACGATCTGCACCAGAACATCGGCCAGTATGTTCACTCCGGTTCCAAGCCATGCAAGCTGGCGGCCTCGGGTGAATTCCCGATCGGCATTTCCTTTGAGTACCCAGCCGTGCAATTGAAGCGTCAAGGTGCGCCGCTGGACATCATCCTGCCGAAAGAAGGCCTGGGCTGGGACATTGAAGCGACTGCTGTGATCAAAGGCACTGCTCATGCGGACGCCGCGAAGAAGCTCGCCGACTTCTCCGCCAGCCCTGCTGCGATGGAACTGTACAAGGACAACTTTGCCGTCCTCGCCCAACCGGGCATTGCCAAGCCGCAGACCGAATTGCCGGCTGACTATGAGCAGCGGTTGATCAAGAACGACTTTGCCTGGGCCTCGAAAAACCGCGACAGCATCCTGACTGAATGGCGCAAGCGCTATGACGGGAAGTCGGAGAAGGTTGCCGGTCAGTAAGGTTTTCGTTAGGGCTGATGGCCTCATCGGGGGCAAGCCCCCTCCCACATTTAGATTTGTGAACACAGTTAAGTGTGGGAGGGGGCTTGCCCCCGATAGCGGTCTCGAATTCAGGACATCACTGCATGACACACCACACCGATCTGCTAATTGTCGGCGCCGGCATTCTCGGCCTGTCCCATGCCTATGCCGCCGCCAAACGCGGCCTCAAGGTCAAGGTGTTCGAGCGTAGCGCCACACCGCTCGGTGCCTCGGTGCGCAACTTCGGCCAGGCCCTGGTCACCGGGCAACCGCCGGGGCCGATGCTCGACCTGGCACGAGAAAGCCGTGCCATCTGGGGTCACTGGGCCCAGGTGGCCGGGCTGCAGCTCAAGCGCAACGGCTCCTATCTGTTCGCCCGTACCGAGGCTGAAGAACATCTGCTGGAAGCCTTCTGTGCTGGCCGTGCCCAGGCACACGCCTATAACGTCGAGCTGCTGCAAGGCGCGGCGATGAAGGATCTGTATGGCGGCCAGTTCCGCCATCACCGCGCCGCGCTGCACGGCAAGGACGATCAACAGTTGTATTCCCGTGAAGCGATTCCGGCGCTGATCAACTACCTGGCTCAAGAACTGAAGGTGGAGTTTCATTTCTCCACCTTGGTGCGCGATGTTGAACCCGGCCAGGTGCACACCACGGCAGGGAGCTTTCGCGGCGAGCAGATCATCGTGTGCTCCGGCCATGACTACCAAACCCTGCTGGCCGAATCGATCGCCGAACTCAATCCAAGCATCTGCCGCCTGCAAATGCTTCGCGCGCGGCCGGCGGTGAACCTGAACCTGCAACACGCTTTGCTCACGGGCCTCAGCTGCGTGCACTACGGCGCCTTTGCCGATTTGCCCGAAGCGGCGCCGGTGCAGGCGCAGATCCTGCGTGAAGCGCCTTACCTGCATGAACACGGTATTCACCTGCTGATCAGCCCAACGCCCCATGGCGAGCTGATCATCGGCGATTCCCACGATTACGGCAGCGATGCCTCGCCATTCAATGCCGAGCAGGTCGATGATTGGATGATCGAGCTGGCTGAACAGACCTTGGGTTGCAAGATCCAGGTGGTGGAGCGCTGGCAAGGTGTCTACGGCTCACGAGGGCCGGGGCCGTTCTCGTTCTTGCGTGCGGCGCCGGGGGTGAGCGCGGCGTTGATGCACACCGGCGTGGGCATGAGCGTCGGGCCGGCGATGGCCGAGCGCAATATCAGCGCATTGTGGGGCGCGCTGTGATGAATCGGGAGCAGGTGATTGCCGAAGTCTTCGGCCTGTACGAGCAGCATGGCACGGCGGATTACATCGGCGAGCCAGTGTCGCAGATCGAGCACATGTCCCAGGCTGCGCAGTTGGCCATGGCCGAAGGTTTTGATGATGAAGTGGTGTTGGCGGCGTTTTTCCACGACATCGGGCACATCTGCGGGCAGGGCGGCGAAAACATGGGCGGTTATGGCGTGGTCAGCCACGAGCGACTGGGGGCGGATTATTTGCGCCGCGCAGGGTTCAGCGAGCGCATGGCTAAGTTGGTGGAGTATCACGTGCAAGCCAAGCGTTACCTGACTTTCAGTCAGCCGGACTATTACGCCCGTCTAAGTGAAGCCAGCCGCCGTACTCTGGGGTATCAGGGGGGCGTCATGACGCCAGAAGAAGCCCAGGCTTTTGAACAAGACCCGCTCTGCCAGGTCAGTCTGCGCCTGCGTCACTGGGACGAACAGGCCAAGGAAATGCACGTGCCGGTGCTCGACCTTGAAGTGCTCAAGGCCAAGGCGCGGCAGGTGCTGGCGGCTTAGGTTTCGTCCAGGCGCAGAGCCAGGGCCTCGACCTGTTCCTGGCGCTCGGCCTGGCTGAGTTTGGCGTGGGGGTTGAGGGACGACCATTGCGGATGGGCGCGGGCCTTGTGCAATGCGTCCGGCAACTTGCCTTCGCGCCAGGTTTTGTCCTGGGGTGTGTCGACCTTGATGCTGTGCATCGCCGCGTGACCACGCAGGTTCAAGGCCTTGAGCAACTGGCGCTGGCGCAGGGCGAGCAGGCGCAGCACGCTGTCGTCCACGGTCAGTTCGCGCTGGCCTTTGATCTTGCCCAGCAGGCGGCTGCCATAGCTGCGCGCGGTTTGCAGCGCACCACCGGCAATCGCGCCGGCCAGGGCGGCGGCGCCCAGGGTCAGGCCGCCGACCAACAGATCCACACCGGCACCGGCGGCCGCGCCTGCGGCAATTCCACCGCCGACGCGCACGCCGAGTTGCTTGAGGGTTTCCGGGTTGAACAGGTCATCGCCCCAGCGGCCGTCCAGTAGTGGCAAGTCGCTGGCGGCGGCATCCTGCGGGCGAAAACCGAACAACTTGAGCAGGGCTTCCACGCATTTCTGTTCGCGTTGGCGCACGGCTTTGCGCAGGTCGCCGATGGCTTGCTGCTCATCTTCGGTGACCACGCTGCGTCGGCAGGCGGCACAGTCGATCAACAGGTCGGCGATCAAGCGGGCTGCGCTTTGCTGGCGAGCTTGGCGCTGGGCTTCCTGGTCGAGGATCAGCCGCTCCAACTGTGGGCGGGCGTTTTCCAGCAGCAAGGCGAGGCTTTCATACAGGCGCCGTTCGCCATCTTCCGGTGGTGCCACGCTGTCGAATCGCACCAGTGCATGCAGACCAAGACGCGCCAGGGCTTCGCGCCAGTCCGGCTCGCGGTGGTCGCTGCTGCTGACAAAGTTGAGCACCGGCAGCAACGGCTTGCCGCAACTGGCCAGCACTTGCAGCTCATCGCGGTACTTGGCCAGCACCGGTTCGCGAGCGTCGATCACATACAAACCGGCGTCCGAGGCCAGCAGTTGGCGCAACACTTTGGCTTCCTGTTCGAAACGCTGGCGTGCTTCGCTGCCTTCCAGAAAGCGCATCAGGCGCGCAGGACCGTCGAGGCGTTCACCGGGGCGATCCAGGCGTTCCAGGTAGTCGAGCAGGGCGATGGCATCTTCCAGGCCGGGTGTGTCGTACAGCTCCAGCAAGGGCTCACCGTCCACCGACAGGCGTGCGCCTTCGACATGCCGCGTGGTGCTCGGGCGATGGGAGACTTCGCCGAAGCCCACATCACGGGTCAGTGTACGCAGCAACGAAGTCTTGCCAACGTTGGTGTGGCCGACCACGGCGAGTTTCAGAGGTTTAGTCATGACCGGTCTCCAGCCAATTCAGCGGCGCGCAGTCGGCGAATGCTAGATCAAGCTGTTGCAGTGCGGTGTGCCAGTCACCCAGGCGTTCGGCATCCAGCGCCTGGCCGGGCGGCGCTTGCAGCAGCCAGACGCGGGTGGCGGTAGCGCTGCGCGCCAGTTCGGCGATCAGCGCCAGGCTGCCGCGATCCGGCGAGCGCCGTGGGTCGCAGGCGATGGCCAGGCGCGCGGGTGGGAAGCGAGTGTGTTGTTCCAGCAGTTTGTGGCGCGACTCGCGACTGTCGAGGATGCCGGCGTTCTTTACGCTGGCGGGCAACTTGGGCGGCCACGGGTGTTGTTCGTCCAGCTCGATGGCTACCAGCAGGGCACCGTCGCTTTCCAATTCGCTGGCGCCGCCGCTGACGTGGTGCAACTGTTCGGGCGCGGCGTCATTGACCCCGAGCCGTTCGCTGCTAGGCATCAGGCGTTCGCGCAACTGGCTGTAGCCGGGCAGGTTGAGGTCCAGGCGCAAGGCGGCGCGCCCGCGTTTCCAGCGCCAGAGGCACAGCAGGGCGAGGATCAATCGTGGCAGCAGACCGTAGACCAGTAACACGCCGACCAACCACGCGGCCCAGGCCTGGCGAGCGCTTTCGATATTCAGGGCGGAGTCACCGCTGGCGCGGATCATCTCGACGGTGGGCACATTGAAGCCCAGCAGTGCTGGCAAGGTGCCGAGGGCCTGGGTGACGGTGACGAAGGTGTCGGCGCCAAGGATGGTGGTTTCCCACACAAAACCGTAGCGGCGGGTGGCGAGCAGCGTCAGCAGGATCGCCATGGCACTGAGCAAGGCGAGTAGCCACAGGCTGTTGACCAATATGCCGACCGCCCAGCGATTGAGTTTCTGCCGTTGTAGCAATAACAACAGCGCCGGCGCCAACTGTGCGGCCTTGGCGTCGCGGGCGAGCTTTTCGCTGAGCCACAACCATAAGCGTCCAAGGCTGGCACCGTGCTCACCGGCAAACAGCAGGCCCAAGGCCCAACTGATCAACAGGATCAGGTTCAACCCGAGCAGGCTGCCCAAGGCCCAGAACACGTTGACCGGCGTCAACCCGTTTCCCAGCGCGGCAAAGGCCAGACCGGCGCCACTGATGATCGCCACGATAGCCAGCAACACCAAGGCCAGGCGGGCACCTTGCAGCCAGCGGGTGAGGGCGGCGGTCAAGCCATCGCGCTCTGCCAGGTGCAGGGCGCGCTGCTGGATGCGCGTCGGCAGGTCGCCACCGGCCGTGCGGGCCAGGCGGTTGGCTTCCAGGTCTTCCAGGAGACCGGCGTGTTCTTCACGCAGGCGCACGGTTTCTGTCAGCCAGAGTT
>NZ_JBOICG010000791.1:0-4200 GCF_050739995.1 Pseudomonas sp.
CGAGGTGTCTGCATCGCAGGCAAGCCAGCTCCCACAGAAAAAGGTGACCCGCTGTAAGAGCGCAATCACCAGTAGCCGTCACCCCAAAGCACCTCACAAATTACGACTATGCCGATAGTCACTGACCGCCTCATACACCGCCTTACGCAACCGATTGATCCCCCCAACCGGTCGATGCGCCTCCAGCCCAAACCATGGGTTGAACGACTGGTTGTCACAGGCAAGGTTCAACGCAGGCGTATCAAAATCCTGCGCGGGAATCCGCACCCTGGCCACCGTTTCATAAGGCGCATCGCTTTCCTTCCACTCAATGCTGGTGTCTTCAATCGGCATGAACTTCTGCGGATTCTGCCGCTGAATCTGCAACACAAAACACGCAGGTACCCGGTCGGTGGACAGTTGCTGGTTCAAGGCACTCCGCAGGAAATTCGGCAAGTCCTGGTTCTGCTTGGGCAGCACATATTCCGGGCAGCTTTGCGGGTCAGGCGCCACGCGGAATTTGGCATTGGCCGCGCCGAACTTGTAGGGCGATACCGAAAAGTAAGTGGCCTGTGTCGGGCTGGCGGGCGCCGGCGCCAAGGTCGCCAGGGCGATAAACAGATGGCGTATTTGCCAGCTGCGCGGGTCGGCTTTGGGGAAGAACGCCAGGACCTTCTTGCCGTCGGCCTGGGCACCAATGTTCTGCGCATACTCGGCCACATCACTGACAAAGAAGTTCGGATGGCTGAACATCACGAAGTCCTGTTCCGTGCGGGCTTGCTGGTCGGCCATCAGTTGTTTGCCTGGCACGTCGAGCAATTTGATCGCCATGCCCCGGGCATCGCGGATGCTGTCGAACTGCGGATAGGCGTTGCCGTTGGACAGCCGCATCTGTGCCTGCCAGGTCTTGCCCGGCTCGGCGAACACGCCCTGGCGCAGGGCCGGGTCGAGGTCTGCCAGCACGCTGACTTGCGCCTTCACGCAGCCGTGGGCCTTGGCATGGGCATCACGCAGGTAGCGTGTGCCTTCGCGGTGCTGGTCGACGATCCGCACCGCTGTCTGGATGATGCCCTGGGTCATGGCCGCTTCGCCGGGCGGGATCTGTTCATCCGGCGACACCGGGCCGCTGTGTTGCCAGGCGAACCAGGCAGTGGCTGCCAGCCAGCCGAGCAGGCCCAGGCCGATCAGCCACAGCAAGGTCTTGCCGAGAAATCTGCCCAGGCGCAACCAGACGCGGGCGAGCAGGGAGCGTTCGTTGTATTGGGATCGAATCATCATGGCAGTTGTTGCTCCAGCGGGCCGCCCAGCACTTTGAGGTATTCCAGCAGCGCCCAGCGTTCCTGTGGCAGCAGGCTGCGGCCGATCACGCCGTTGCCGCGCTTGCCGGCGCGGAATTCATGACCGCTGTTGTGGTTGCCGGTGATTTTGGTATCGAACAGGAAGGCGTTTTTGAACGCGGCGGTCTCAAAACCCAAGTGACGCGGGTCGTAGTCGAAGGTGCCTTTATAGAACGTGGAACTGCGCTCGTCCTGGGGCGAGAGCAGTTGGTAGATCGTCGGCACCGAACCGTTGTGCAGGAACGGCGGGGTGGCCCAGATACCCGCCAGCGGACGCGCCTTGTAGGCACGCAGTTCGCGTACGCCGATGGGCAGGCCGAAGCCATCCAGGCTTGGGCGTTCGGCCGGTGTTACGCCGGCAGCGCGGTAGGCGTGTTCCTCAACGAAGGCGGTGACGTAGGCCAGGCCCTGGGCCACGGACATTTTTTTCAGGTCCAGTGGCTCGGTCGGCGCCGGGTGTAGCTGGACATTGAGCTTGGCCAACTCCGACGGGTCCCACTGCAAGGCGCTCAGGTCAAAACGGTGATCGGCGATGTTGCCTGCGGCGGTCGGGTCGGTGCCGATGTAGTCCACCGGAAGCATTTTCAGTTGTTGCACCGGACGGCCATTTTCCTGGCTGACAGAGGGCACATGGCAAGCGGCGCAGTTCTCGGCGAACAAGGTGCGGCCCTGGGCGGCGAGAGGTTTGTCGATGGCACCGAACAGGTCCTCCGGCCAGGTCGGTGGTTTGAGGCGCTGCAGGGTTTCTTCGATCAAGTTCAGGTCACGCACACGAACGCTGGAAGGGTAGCGAGCATCACCCTGAAGCGGTTGGCCGGCGTTGTCGAAGAAGTTCAGGGTGGCGCCGACGCCGAGGGCCTCGCCGATATTGCGCGCCATGGGTTGCTGGGCCGAGCCGTTCCATTGCACCCAATCGAAGGTCCAGATATCCCACAGGTGCGGGTAGTCCACGGGGGCGTTGGCGATGCGGTAATTGTCTGGCGAAATCGCGTCACCAAAGCTGGCGTTGGCAATGCGGCCAAACGCGTCGGTGCGGCCTGGGCCTTCTTCGGTGGGGTAGAGACCGCGATGGGTATCGTTCCAGGCAACTTTGAGAAACTGGTCCAGGGACTGCTTGAACTCCACACGCAGTTGCTCTCTGTTGTTGTCGTCGTAATCGAAACCGAGCACTTCACGGGCAAACCGCTCGAACTTCCACGGGTTGTAATAGGTGGCGGCGAGGCTGGCCACCAGTGCTTGGCCGAAACTGCCGCCGCGCAAGGTCGGTACGCTGGAGGGCAACACATGCTGTGCCGAACCACCGTCGATACGCAGGGCCTGGCCTTTGACGTGCAGTTCGCCTGTGTGGCAGGCGGCGCAGGTGATGTCCAGGTATTCAACTTTGCTGTCAGCGTTCTGATGCCGGGCGAAACCGACGGGCAGGTTGCCGGGGTTTTTCGCGGTGCGGACTTGCTTGGGGTCAACCAGGAAGCCGAAGCGTGCCAGGTATTCAGGCGTGGCAAAGCGTTGCTCGGAGAAGGGCAGCTCCAGGGCCGTGAACCAGTTGTAATGCAGGCCCTTTACTTGGGTACCTTGGGGCGTGAAATAGTAGGTCTGGCGGTCGGCGGCACTCCATTGATCCTGGTAGTGCACCTGCTCCACGGGCACATAGTCAGGGAGCTTGGGGTTGACGGTGTAATAGATCACCACAGCCAGCATCAGGGCCAGCAGGGCGAGTATCAGGAGTAAAACACGGGAAAAAATGCGCAAGATAACTATCCTTGTCGAGTTGTAGCGCTCTTATGCCATCACACCACGGGTGCGGCAAGTGGCCATGAGCACGGTTACAGGTGGTCCCGCGATCCTTCGCGGACCCCTATGATGTATGAAAATGCTTTTAAACACGTGAACTTATCAGAAGTTTCCTGCTCAGATGCCGGTAGCCATTGGTCGTGGCCGCCTGATAAGCTCGCGACTTTATTCGATTGCCCTTTTGGCGCATGAACAAGGAAATAGCATGAAACAGCATCGGTTGGCGGCGGCGGTGGCCCTGGTTAGCCTGGTACTTGCGGGTTGTGATTCGCAGACCAGCGTAGAGCTGAAAACCCCGGCGCAAAAAGCTTCCTACGGTATCGGCCTGAACATGGGCAAAAGCCTTGCCCAAGAAGGCATGGATGACCTGGACTCCAAAGCGGTAGCCCAAGGCATCGAAGATGCCGTCGGCAAGAAAGAACAGAAGCTGAAGGACGACGAACTGGTCGAGGCGTTTGCCGCACTGCAAAAGCGTGCTGAAGAACGCATGGCCAAGATGAGCGAAGAGTCGGCAGCCGCCGGCAAGAAATTCCTCGAAGAAAACGCCAAGAAAGATGGCGTAGTCACCACCGCTTCCGGTCTGCAGTACAAGATCGTGAAGAAGGCCGACGGCGCTCAGCCTAAGCCGACCGACGTAGTGACTGTTCACTACACCGGCAAGCTCACCAATGGCACCACCTTTGACAGCTCCGTAGATCGCGGCAGCCCGATTGACCTGCCGGTCAGCGGCGTGATCCCGGGTTGGGTCGAAGGCCTGCAACTGATGCACGTGGGTGAGAAGGTCGAGTTGTACATCCCGTCGGACCTGGCCTACGGCGCACAGAGCCCGAGCCCGGCGATCCCAGCCAACTCCGTGCTGGTATTCGACCTGGAGCTGCTGGCCATCAAGGACCCGGCCAAGGCTGACGCCCCTGCTGCACCAGCCGCCAAGAAGTAATCGGCGCCTGAACACACAACGCCCCGTCTCGACGGGGCGTTGTTGTTTCTGGCCTGTGCGATCGTTCCCACGCTCTGCGATCGTTCCCACGCTCTGCGATCGTTCCCACGCTCTGCGTGGGAATGCATCCCGTGACGCTCTGCGTCACCATTGCGC
>NZ_JBOICG010000792.1:0-5539 GCF_050739995.1 Pseudomonas sp.
CTGTTCCCGACCGTGCGCATGAAGATGGAAGCCGGTAACGGTTCCACCGAAGACTTGACCGGTCGTGTGATCGACCTGTGCGCGCCGATCGGTAAAGGCCAGCGTGGCCTGATCGTCGCACCGCCGAAAGCCGGTAAGACCATCATGCTGCAGAACATTGCAGCGAACATCGCACGTAACAACCCAGAAGTTCACCTGATCGTGCTGTTGATCGATGAGCGTCCGGAAGAAGTGACCGAAATGCAGCGCACCGTGCGCGGCGAAGTGGTTGCCTCCACGTTCGATGAGCCACCAACCCGCCACGTGCAGGTTGCTGAAATGGTGATCGAGAAGGCCAAGCGCCTGGTTGAACACAAGAAGGACGTGGTGATCCTGCTCGACTCCATCACCCGTCTGGCACGCGCCTATAACACCGTGATCCCGAGCTCCGGCAAGGTATTGACCGGTGGTGTCGATGCCCACGCCCTGGAGAAACCAAAGCGTTTCTTCGGCGCTGCGCGGAACATCGAAGAAGGCGGCTCGCTGACCATTATCGCCACCGCGCTGGTTGAAACCGGCTCGAAGATGGACGAAGTGATCTACGAAGAGTTCAAGGGTACCGGTAACATGGAACTGCCCCTGGACCGCCGCATCGCTGAAAAGCGTGTGTTCCCGGCGATCAACATCAACCGTTCCGGCACCCGCCGTGAAGAGTTGCTGACGGCCGACGACGAACTGCAGCGTATGTGGATTCTGCGCAAGCTGCTGCACCCGATGGATGAAGTTGCAGCCATCGAGTTCCTGGTCGACAAGCTGAAGACCACCAAGACCAACGATGAGTTCTTCTTGTCGATGAAGCGTAAGTAATACGACGGCTTCAGGTCCGAAAAATGGCGCCCCCAGGGGCGCCATTTTTTTTGCGTCGAGATTGAACAATTTTTGTGGCATAAGTGTCCGTTAAGTAACAAAAATTGTACGTGCGGTAACGCTCGCCACTTTCGCAGCAGACTGACCACCATCCTATGACCACTCTTGCATACCGAAGAGACATCGACGGCCTGCGTGCCATTGCTGTCCTTGCTGTCGTGTTGTTTCACTTCGGCGTTCCTGGCGTTACCGGCGGCTTTGTCGGTGTGGATGTGTTCTTCGTCATCTCCGGGTTTCTGATCACCTCCATTATCTGGCGTGAGCGCCAGGCTGGACGTTTCAGCTTCATCGACTTCTGGGCGCGCCGTGCCCGGCGGATTCTGCCGGCGCTGTTCGTGATGATGGCGGCAACGCTGGCGGTAGGTTGGTTTCTGCTTGCCCCCAAAGACTATGAGGAGCTGGGGCGGTCAGCGCACTATCAGGTGATCTTCACCTCAAACCTGCTGTTTTCCCGTCAGCATGGTTACTTCGATGTGTCTTCTGACATCAAGCCCTTGCTGCACACGTGGTCGTTGGCGGTGGAGGAACAGTTCTACATTGTCTTCCCGCTGTTGCTGACGTTGCTTTCAAGCCGCCTGAAACATTGGCGCGTGGCACTCTTCGGTGTGCTGCTGGCGTCGTTTGGCATGAGCGTCTGGGCGGTCTCCCATGAGCCGCAAAAGGCTTTTTTCCTGTTGCATCTGCGGGCCTGGGAACTGTTGGCCGGTGCCATGCTGGCGGTGCTGCCCATGCGCGAATGGCGGGCCTCGCCCGCCCTGGCCCAAGGGGTCAGCCTGATCTCCCTGGCACTGATCCTGATCGCCGTATTCGGTTTCGACGCTACTACACCGTTCCCAGGTGCCACCGCGCTGCTGCCGGTGCTGGGCGTGGTCGGGTTGATCTGGGCCAACGGCCAGCAACACACCTGGGTCGGGCGTATGTTGAGTTCGCGGGTGATGGTGGGTATTGGGCTGATCTCTTACTCCTGGTACCTCTGGCACTGGCCGGTCTTTGTCTATGCCAGCTATGCCGCCGTGGATGGCTTAAGCCCACTGGAGTTGGCTGGGCTGATGTTGCTCTCGTTGGTGCTGGGCTACCTGTCCTGGCGCTTTGTAGAGGCACCGTTTCGAGAAAAACGCCTGTTCGCCGGACGCAAGGCGATCCTGGCCGCTGCCGGGACCGGCATCCTGTGCCTGGGCTTGACCGGCGTGGCAATACGCACATCCGACGGTGTGCCTTCGCGCTTGTCCGAGCAGGCCTTGCAGTTTGCCCAAGCCAAGACCTGGAGCCCGGAGTTGATGGCCTGTATGGCGGATAAGGACACGCCCGACGATCGCCTGTTCTGCCACTTCGGCCCTAAAAGCGCCTCGGTATCAGCGTTGGTCTGGGGCGACAGTCACGCCACGGCGCTGATTCCGGCCCTCAAAGAGGGTGCCAAACGCCACGATATCAGCTTGGTCGAAGCCAGTTTTGCAGGCTGCGTACCGTTGGATGGCCTGGAAAACATTGCCCGATGCGCGCATTTCAACCAGCGCGTCGAGAAGGCGATGACCGAACAAACGTTCAGCGATGTGGTGCTGGCCGCCCGTTGGAGCCTGTACCTCTATGGCCAGATGTCGGGTGATACGGAGCATGCGCTCAAGGACCCCACGACCGGCAAGTACGTGCGTGCCATCGCTGAGCAGCGGTTTGCCGACGGCCTGCGCGAGCGCATCCGCGGGCTGCGTGCGGCTGGGCATCGGGTCTGGTTGGTCAAGGAGGTGCCACTGCAGGAGATCATTGTGCCTTACCGCCTCAGCCGCCTGGCGATGATGAACCGATCGGTGGACGGCGAGGGGCTTGCCTTGACGGAGCACACGAAGCGCCAGGCGTTCATTACCCAGCTTTTCAATGAGCTGGCCGCTGCTGATAGCGGCGTAGCGGTGCTGGACCCCGCGCCATTGCTGTGCGGTGCCGATGGTGTGTGCCGGGTAGAGCTCAATGGCCGGTCGTTGTACACCGACGACAACCATATCTCCGACGTAGGCGCCCGACACATCGAAGCCTTCCTGGAGCCCTTGTTCCGTTCCTTGCAATCACGAGGGCTGACGGCCAATTAAGCTGCCAGCCGCCCTCAGAGCAGGTAGGATGTACGCCTATTTTACGGGTGGCATGGTTAATGAAATTCAAGGATCTTCGGGATTTCGTGCAGCAACTTGAGCAGCGCGGAGAGTTGAAACGTATCCAGATGCCGATTTCCCCGGTGCTGGAAATGACTGAGATTTGCGACCGTACCTTGCGTAACAAGGGCCCGGCGCTGCTGTTCGAGAACCCGACCGGGTTTGATATCCCGGTGCTGGGCAACCTGTTCGGCACGCCCGAGCGCGTGGCCTTTGGCATGGGCGCCGAGTCGGTGAGCGAGTTGCGTGAGATCGGCAAATTGCTGGCCTTCCTCAAGGAACCGGAACCGCCGAAGGGCTTGAAGGATGCCTGGTCGAAGCTGCCGATCTTCCGCAAGATCATTGCCATGGCCCCCAAAGTGGTCAAGGACGCGGTGTGCCAGGAAGTGGTCATCGAAGGCGATGATGTCGACCTGGCCATGCTGCCGGTGCAGACTTGCTGGCCCGGCGACGTCGGCCCGCTGATCACCTGGGGCCTGACCGTCACTAAAGGCCCGAACAAGGACCGTCAGAACCTTGGTATCTACCGTCAGCAAGTGATTGGCCGTAACAAGGTCATCATGCGGTGGTTGAGCCACCGTGGCGGCGCCCTGGACTACCGTGAGTGGTGCGAAAAACACCCAGGCAAACCGTTCCCGGTCTCTGTGGCCCTGGGCGCCGACCCAGCCACCATCCTGGGTGCCGTGACCCCGGTGCCCGACAGCTTGTCCGAATACGCCTTCGCCGGTCTGCTGCGCGGTAACCGCACCGAACTGGTGAAGTGCCGTGGCAATGACCTGCAAGTGCCGGCCACTGCCGAAATCATCCTTGAAGGCGTGATTCATCCGGGCGAAATGGCCGATGAAGGCCCTTACGGCGACCACACCGGTTATTACAACGAAGTCGACAGCTTCCCGGTGTTCACCGTGGAGCGGATCACCCATCGGATCAAGCCGATCTACCACAGCACCTATACCGGCCGGCCGCCGGATGAGCCGGCCATTCTCGGCGTGGCGCTCAACGAAGTGTTCGTGCCGATCCTGCAGAAGCAATTCCCGGAAATCACCGACTTCTATTTGCCGCCGGAAGGCTGCTCATATCGCATGGCCATCGTGACCATGAAGAAGTCGTACCCAGGCCATGCGAAGCGGGTAATGCTGGGTGTGTGGTCGTTTTTGCGACAGTTCATGTACACCAAGTTCGTTATCGTCACCGACGACGACATCAATGCCCGCGACTGGAACGACGTGATCTGGGCCATCACCACGCGCATGGACCCCAAGCGCGACACGGTGATGATCGACAACACGCCGATCGACTACCTCGATTTCGCCTCGCCCGTGTCCGGTCTGGGATCGAAAATGGGCCTGGATGCCACTCACAAGTGGCCGGGTGAAACCACCCGCGAGTGGGGCCGGGTGATCGTCAAGGATGAAGCCGTCACCGCCCGTGTCGATGCGATCTGGAAAGAATTGGGAATAGATTGATGCGTGTAACCCTGCAACCTTCCGGCGCGGTGCTGGAGCTGGTCCCTGGCGAGCGAATCCTTGAAGGCGCGCGCCGCCTCGGCTACGAATGCCCCCAGGCCTGTCGCAATGGCGTGTGTCATGTGTGTGCGGCGCTGCTGGTGGAAGGCCGTGTTCAGCAGGCCGGTGAGGTGCGCGACCATGGTGAGTTCTACACCTGCATCGCTGAACCGCTGGAAGATTGCATTGTGTTGTGGGATGGCGTGCTGGCGCCGGGAGAGTTGCCGTTGCGCAAATTGTCGTGCCAGTTGAGTGAGTGCGTGGAGGTCGGCGGCGATGTCTGGCGTGTACGGCTGCGTGCGCCGGCAGGCAAGGCCGTGCGTTACCACGCCGGCCAGTACCTGATGATTGAACGGGAGAACGGCGAAAAATCGGCATTCTCCCTGGCCTCGGCGCCCCACGCCGGGCGCGATTTGGAGTTGCATGTGCTGGCCCGCGAGGACAGTGCTCGTAACTTGCTGGAACAGTTGCAGCGCAACCAGATGGCCCGCGTCGAGATGCCATTTGGTGACACCCACCTGGCCGAGTTGCCCGACGGGCCGCTGGTGCTGATCGCAGCCGGTACCGGCATGGCGCAGATGCACAGCCTGATCGAGCATTGTCGTGCTTCCGGTTTCAAGCACCCGGTGCATCTGTATTGGGGCGTGCGCCGCCCGGAAGACTTCTACGACATCGAACACTGGGCGCAGTGGCAGCAACTGCCCAACCTGTTCTTGCACAAAGTGGTCAGCGACCTATGTGGTTGGGAAGGTCGTTGCGGGCTGCTGCATGAAGCGGTGTGTGAAGACATTGCCGACCTCAAGGCCGTGCATGTCTATGCCAGCGGCTCGCCGGCCATGATCTATGGCACGTTGGATGCGCTGGTCGACGCCGGCATGGATGCGCACCAGATGCGCGCCGACGTGTTTGCCTACGCACCGAGGCCCTGACTTAATCCCATACGCTGATCAAAATGTGGGAGCGGGCTTGCCCGCGAAAGCGGTGTGACAG
>NZ_JBOICG010000793.1:0-15617 GCF_050739995.1 Pseudomonas sp.
TCGCGAGCAAGCCCGCTCCCACATTGTGCGGCGGCGTTGTTGAGAAAGTTGACCAACCTCTCTTTCACACGCTGATCCTCCCGCAACCCAATCATTGCACCTCCTCCAGATCAAACTGCAATGGCTCCACCGCCTTGCGCTTGCCCACCCCATACCAATCCAGTTTGCGCGTCAGCACCATCACCGTACCCAACAGGCCGAACAGCAACAGCGAGCCCATCAGCAGCGCATAGTCTTCAGCGCTCAGCAGTCCGTACAACAAGCCGTACAGGGCAGCCAACCCCGCCGAGAACCCCAGGCCATGGCTGACGCTGCGCAACACATGGCACACGTAGAAACCGATCAACAACACGCAGGCGCTGGCAGAGATGAGATAAGCCATCGCAAACCCTATATGTTCAGACAACGACAACAACAGCAGGTAAAAGAACGCCAGGGCAAAACCCACGAGGGCGTATTGGATGGGGTGCACCGCCAGACTCTTGAGGACCTCGAACAGGAAGAACCCGGCAAAAGTCAGCGCGATAAACAGCAGCGCATATTTGATCGCACGATCGCTCTTGAGGTACTGGTCCACCGGGTCGATGAAGTTCACGCCGAAGCTGCGATTGTTGAAGTCGCTACAGCCTTGGCCATCCAGGCAGGTTTGCAGGGCTTGTTCGAGGTTGGTGGAAAAAAACGAGGTCTGCCAGTTGGCGGTAAAACCTGTGTCGGTGACGTCACGCTGAACCGGCAGGAAGTTGCCGATGAAACTCGGATGCGGCCAGTTGGACGCGAGGGACACCTGGCTGATCTTGCCCACCGGCACCACCTGCAATTGTTCGGTGCCTTGCAGTCGCAGATCAAAAGCAAAATCCACCACGCTTGGTTTTTTGCTGTCCAGCTCCGGTAGCGCCACGTGGACGCCCTCCCCCAACCAGTCGACTTGGGTGCCTGGTGAGAACTCCAGGCGCTGGCTGCCCAATTCCAGATTCAGCGCGTTTTCAATGCCGCGAATATCGCTGATACCCACCGCCAGAAACGCCGGCTCAAAACGGTAATCGGCAAAGTCTTCCGTGATGCCCAACTGCGCAGGCAGCTCGAAACGCCCACTGATACGGTTGTCGGCATGGAACAGCCGCGCCTGATAGATCCCCCGCGCACGCAGTTCGGTCTGCACCTTGCCGTCGAGCTCAAATCGGTCCGGCAGGAAATACAGACGACCGCGCTCTTCACGGGTTTCTTCGTAGCGTTTATTGAGCTTTTCATTGAGCTTCCACTCGCGCACGGTCTTGCGAAAGGGCACCACCATCACCGGGCCGGTGACGCGCTGGCTATAGCTGGAGCTACGGGCGATGTCCATCAACACGCCGTCGCGCAGTTGCTGGCGGTCGCTGATGATGCCGTTGATCATCAGCAACGGAATCAGCAACAACAAAATCAGCAGCGCAATCGCGCCAAGTTTGAAAAGCAGACTGCGGTTCATGGGTTTCTCCCTGTTTTTGATGGGGAGAGACTGCGCCGCGGGTGTGGGAAGTTTATGTGGGCAATGTGGAGACTGTGTGGAGATGCAGCACCACCTGCACGCCGCCCGGCACATTGCCGATCTGCAACACGCCGCCGTGCAGCTTCATAACCTCTTCGACAAAGTTGAGGCCCAGGCCGGTGCTTTTGCGCCCGCTGCTTGGACGCGGCAGCGAGTAGAAGCGCTCGCTCAGGCGCGGCAGGGCGTAATCGGGAATCGGTGCCGCCTGGTTGAACAGGCAGACCTGCACGTCGTTGTGCCGCGTCTGTGCGCTAAATTTCAGCACACCTGCGGGGGGCGTGAAGTCCAACGCGTTTTCCAGCAGATTGCCCAAGGCCTGACGCAACAGGAAGGGCTCGCCGAACACCTTCACATCGGCGCCAATCTGCTGCTCGACGTGCAAGCCTGCGCCTTCGATTCGCGCGCATTGCGCCTTGAGCACCTCGTCGACCATCGCCGCCAGCGAGAGGCTGGCCTGCTCTTCCAGTCCCTGGCGTTGCTCGACTTGCGCCAGGTTCAAAAGGCGTTCGATCAGCTGTTGCAGGCGCGTACTTTCACTGTCGATATTGCCCACGAAGCGCTGCTGCTGTTCGCGGGTCATATCGCCCTGCAACAGTTCCGCCGCGCCACGAATCGCCGCCAATGGGCTTTTCAATTCATGGGTCAGGGTGTGCACGTAATGTTCGACGTAGGCTTTGCCTTCCAACTGCGTGCGCATATGTTCAACGGCGGTGGACAGTTGCTTGAGTTCGCCACCGCGGTAATGCGGCAATTCTGCCCGCCGACCTTCACTCACCGCCTCTGCGTAGGCCGTCAAACGGCGCAGGGCCACACTCAACCACCAAGACAGCACGGCGCCAAGCATCAGGCCCAGCACCACCAAGCCGGCGCCGTACCACAGCAAGCGGCGTTCAGTACGGTCGACATAGGGCTGCAACGAACTGTTGGGCTTGGCCACAGTGACCACGCCGATGATCTGACCGTTGTCGCGGATCGGCGCGCCGACGTGCATCACCGAGGAGTTCGGGTCGTCTAGTTCACTGCGGGTGGAACGGGCGCCGTACTCGCCGCGCAGGGTCAGGTACACGTCGTTCCATTGCGAATAATCCTGGCCCACCGCTTCGCCGCTGGAATCGAGCAGCACGGTGCCCTTGGCATCGGTCACGTAAATGCGGTGGTTGACCTGATTCTTAGGCAAGCCCCAGATGGTCGCGCCCGGCTGACGATTGCCATAAGCCTTGAGCAGCTCCGGCCAGTGGCTTTGGCCGAGGGTACCGTTCTTGACATCATCGCGCAGGATTTCGGCCAGCAGGTTAGCGGTGTCCACCAACGTCTCTTCAGTGGACTGGCGCACACCCGGGCGGATTTCCTTCATCACGGTGTTGAGCACGAAGTAGCCGGTCAGGCCGATAAACAACGCGTACACCAGGAAGATCCGCAGCCCCAGGCGCATCAGCTATTGCTCGGGCTGTAGCTGTAGCCCAGGCCGCGATGGGTCTGGATCGGTTCGGCATCCGCCGCGATGCTGCGCAATTTGCTACGCAGGCTTTTGATATGGCTGTCGATATTGCGCTCGTAGCCGGCATCGGCAGGCACGCCCACCGCATCCAGCAACTGCTCGCGGCTGAAAACACGCTCGGGTTGCTCCAGCAGGCTTTGCAGCAGGCGAAACTCGTGCCGCGTCAGGCCCAACGGCTGGCCGCGATACTGGATCTGCATACGCTCCAGATCCACGTGAAAAGAGGTCGGCGCTACACCCGGGCCAACGCGCTTGAGGATCGCCTTGACTCGCGCTGCCACTTCCCGTGGGCTGAACGGCTTGACCACATAATCGTCGGCGCCGATCTCCAGCCCCACCACCCGATCGATTTCGCCATCCCGGGCGCTCAGAAACATCACCGGCACTTCCGTGAAACGGCGCAGTTGCTTGCAGGTTTCAAAGCCGCTGATGTCCGGCAGGCCGATGTCGAGGATGATCAAGTCCGCTGGAGTCTGGCGTTGGTGAGCCAACGCCTCCTGGCCGAGGCTCAGCCAGGTGGTGCCGAACCCCTCGCCTTGCAAGGCGAATATCAGCGTGTCGGCAATCGCCGCTTCGTCTTCGACAATCAGAATGTGGGGCATGGGGCTCGATCAGCAGTCCGGTTTGTCGGCAGTGTAACGGCGCGCCGGGTTCACCGCTGCGCCGAATTCGCGCAACGCCTTGGCACCGATCAACAGCGGATAGTTGAAGCTGCTGCGGTCGGTGAGGTTCACCTCGACGGTACGCTTGATGTTGCCCAGGCACATCTCCAGATCGATCACCGGGCGCTTGGCCACAGTGGCTTCGTCCTTGTCCTCGTCTTCATCGGCGCGGCTCTTGATCTTGCTGATGCGCGACACCTTGTGTTCGAAGACCTTGTCACTTGCGTCCTTGCCGCCGAGGCGGAAGCGCACCCAGTCATCGCCATCGCGCTTGAAGGTTTCGATGTTGCGCGCCGACAGCGACGCGGTCAGCGCACCGGTGTCCATCTTGGCCTTGAAGGTCTGGCCGATCTCCGGCAACTGGATGTATTCGTAGCGACCGTAGAGGGTCGGTTCGGCGGCCATGACGGGCAGGGCGACCAGGGCGAGGGAGGCAAGGAGCAATTTCACGACGTGATTTCCTCGAAAGAAGTAGGCGGATTCTAGACCGCAAAAGTCCTGCTTAGTTAGCTCACTCAACCATACCGGGCACATTGTGAAACATTCGTCCGGTAATTTGCGATTTGGCCTCTAGACTCAGCTTGCTTATCATTGCCCGCCCACACGATCCCAAGAGTTGCTTATGCGCCGCCTGCTCACCGGCTGTTTTGTCACACTGCTGCTATTGCTCAACACCCTGGTGCTGTTCGGGCCGTTGATGGTGTTTGCCCTGCTCAAACTGGTGGCCCCCGGTCGCTTTCGCGACTACGCCTCATGGGCGGTCATGTGGATTGCCGAAACCTGGGCCGAGATCGACAAACTGATCTTCTCGCTGTGCATCCCGACTCAATGGGATATTCGTGGCGGCGATGACCTGCGCGGTGACACCTCCTACCTGGTGATCAGCAACCACCAATCCTGGGTCGACATTCCGGCGTTGATCCAGACGTTGAACCGACGCACGCCGTTCTTCAAATTCTTCCTCAAGAAAGAGCTGATCTGGGTGCCCTTCCTGGGACTGGCCTGGTGGGCGCTGGACTACCCGTTCATGAAGCGCTACACCAAGGCGTTCCTGGCCAAGCACCCGGAGCTGGCAGGGCAGGATCTGAAGATCACCAAAGAGGCCTGCGAGCTGTTCAAGCGCCAGCCGGTGACGGTGGTCAATTACCTGGAAGGCACACGGTTCAGCGAGGCCAAGCGCAAGCAGCAGGATTCACCCTTCACCCGGTTGCTCAAGCCCAAGGCGGGTGGCGTGGCGTTCGTATTGGCCGCGATGGGCGAACAGTTGGACGCGATCCTCGACGTGACCGTGGTCTATCCGCAACAGAAGATTCCAGGGTTCTGGGACTTGATCAGTGGCGCGGTGCCGAAGGTGATCATTGATATCCGCACCCGTGAACTGGACCCGGCATTGTGGCAAGGGGATTACGAGAACGATCCGGCATTTCGCCAGACTGTCCAGAACTGGGTGAACCAGCTCTGGACAGAGAAGGATGCGCGCATCGAACAACTGCGCACAGAGCGCTAGTTAGCCGCCAGTGCCCCAGGCCGAGGCCAGTTTGCCCAGCACCGACTGATTGGCGCCCTGGCCGCCCAGGTATTGCAGGATCACTGGGGCAAATTTGCCGACCATGCTGTTGTCCATGCCCAATGCGCTGAAGGCGGTGTTCAGGTCGCTGGTGTTCTTCACGTTACCCAGCACGCTGTCCAGGCCGCTGGTTTTGCTGCCGCCGCTCTGGCCGAGCATGCCGCTCAACGCACCCAGGCTACCCAGGGAGTTGGCGCCCGACAGCTTGTCCAGGCCCGGCACGCTTTTACCCAGTTGCGAATAGTCTGTGCTGCTCAGTTGGTTCTTGGCCAGGCCCAGCATGGCGCCGGTGCCGCCAACGGCTTGTTCTGGAGTGACGTTCAATTGCGAGGTCAAAGCGCTCAGCAGGCCGGCGGTCTGGGAGCTTGGCGCTGCAGCAGCCGCCTTGTTGTTGCCTTGGGCGCCGGAAACGGCGTTGGCCACATCACCCAAGCTGAAACCTGCGGCAAACACCGGGCTGGCGGCCACGGTCAACAGGCAGGACAGGGCAAAACCGCGTGAAATCTTCATCAAGACAACCTCTGAATGTAGGAGCTAAAAAGCAGGCATTTGACTGACATTCCCGAGGGAATGTTCCCACCTACAGATTAGTTCAGAAAATTCTGCATCCGAATCACCCGCGTGCGGACATCACTGATACCTGGCGGCTCACCGACCTTGTGTCGAATCAAGGCCAATTGACATCACTTTGACGACGATCGCTGGCGATGAGCCCAGGAACCCATCGCCATTGGCAAGGTCCATGAACTGACTACAAAATTTGTCAGGAACAGACTTATGTCCGCGAACCAACCCCAAGTCATTGAGCACAAACCCTCATTCTGGAGCGGCCCTCGCCTGTTCATCGGCGCCTGTGCTGTGGTGATTGCCGGTATCGGCGGCGCTCTGTACACCCAGGACAATGTCAGATCCGCCGCCACCCTTGTCACCACCGAACAACAGCCGGCCGCGCAAATCATGGCGCACAAGGATTACCTGGAAGTGCAACCGATTGCCTCCACCGCTCCCGCACCGGATCAAAGCCTAGAGCTTTGGGCCGTTCCCGAAGGTGGCACGCCGGTGTCACTGGGCCTGTTGCCGGAGGACGGCAAAGGCATCATCGGGCTCAACCCACGTCAGCAAGAGTCAATCCGCAAGCCCGTGGAATTGATGGTGAGTGCGGAAACCAAAGGGGGCTCGGTAAGCAAGCAGCCAACCGGCCCGACTGTGTATCAAGGCGCCCTGGCCAACCGTTGACATAAAACCACTGTGAGAGGGGCTTGCCCCCTCCCACATTTGGATCGGTGTGTCTTGGGTTACGCCGCACTGAACAGCTTATGCGGGTCAATCACAAACTTCTTCGGCACACCCGCATCGAACTCGCCGTAACCGCGCGGCGCATCATCCAGGCTGATCACCTGCACACCGACAATCTCGGCAATGTTGATACGGTCCCACATGATCGCCTGCATCAGTTGGCGGTTGTACTTCATCACCGGCGTTTGCCCGGTGTGGAAGCTGTGGGATTTGGCCCAGCCCAGGCCGAAGCGAATGCTCAGGCTGCCCATTTTCGCGGCAGCATCCACAGCACCCGGGTCTTCGGTCACGTACAGGCCTGGAATACCAATCTTGCCCGCCACGCGTACCACGCCCATCAGCGAGTTGAGCACAGTGGCCGGAGCCTCGGCCTTCACGCCTTCATGACCATGGCCGCGCGCTTCGAAGCCAACGGCGTCGACGGCGCAGTCGACTTCCGGTTCGCCCAGCAGTGCGGCGATCTGTTCGTGCAGTGGAGTGTCCTTTGAGAGGTCGGCGATTTCAAAACCCTGGGCCTTGGCGTGTGCCAGGCGCACTGGATTGACGTCGCCGATGATCACCACCGCTGCGCCCAACAGACGTGCGGAGGCTGCTGCAGCCAAGCCGACTGGGCCAGCGCCCGCGATGTACACAGTGCTGCCTGGGCCAACGCCAGCAGTAACGGCGCCGTGGTAGCCAGTGGGCAGGATGTCGGAGAGGCAGGTCAGGTCGCGGATTTTCTCCATGGCCTTATCGCGGTCCGGCAGTTTCAACAGGTTGAAGTCGGCATACGGCACCAGCACGTACTCAGCCTGGCCACCGGTCCAGTCGCCCATGTCGACGTAGCCGTAGGCGCCACCGGCACGGGCCGGGTTGACGGTCAGGCACACGCCAGTGTGTTGCTCTTTGCACGAGCGGCAGCGGCCGCAGGCGACGTTGAAGGGCACGGAAACCAGGTCGCCGATCTTCAGGTTTTCAACGTCGCTGCCCTTCTCGATCACTTCGCCAGTGATCTCGTGACCGAGTACCAGGCCGGTCTGGGCAGTGGTACGGCCACGCACCATGTGTTGGTCGGAGCCGCAGATGTTGGTGGAAACCACGCGCAGGATGACGCCGTGCTCAATCTTCCTGCCACGGGGGTCCTGCATTTTGGGATAGTCGATTTTCTGTACTTCGACCTTGCCGTTGCCGAGATACACGACACCACGATTACCAGACATGCTTTCACCTCGCTGTTGTTTTTATGGAACCGCGTTGCCCGTTGGGTGGGCAGCGCGTTTAAGTGCTCGGGTACAGATGCTGTTTCTTGTGTTGTTTGTCAGGGCCTCATCGGGGGCAAGCCCCCTCCCACATTTTGATTTGTGAACACCTTCAAATGTGGGAGCTGGCTTGCCTGCGATGGCGGCCGTCAGAGCACCACCGTGCGATTGGCGTTAAGGAACACCCGCCGCTCAATGTGATACCCCACCGCCCGGGCCAACGTCAGCCCTTCGATATCCCGCCCCTTGGCAATCAAGTCCTCGGGATAGTGGCTGTGATCCACCACCTCCACACCTTGGGCAATGATCGGGCCTTCATCCAGATCGTTGTTGATGTAATGCGCCGTGGCCCCCACCAGTTTCACGCCTTTGTTGTAGGCCTGGTGATACGGCTTGGCGCCCTTGAACCCTGGCAGCAACGAGTGGTGGATATTGATGGCCTTGCCATCCAGCTTGCGACACAGCTCCGGTGACAGCACTTGCATGTAGCGCGCAAGGATCACCAGTTCCGCGCCCGTGTCTTCCACCACTTGCCACACCTGGCGCTCCTGGGACGGTTTATCGTTGGGGTCGAGGGGGAAATGGTAGTAGGGAATCTGGTGCCAGTCGGCCAACGGTTTCAGATCAGGGTGGTTGGACACCACCGCGACCACGTCCATCGACAGTTGGCCAATGCGCTGGCGGTACAGCAAATCGTTCAGACAGTGATCGGCCTTGGAGACCATGATCACCACTTTGGGCCGGTAGTTCGGCGCCGTCAGTTCGAAGATCATGCCGAAGGCTTCACCACGCGTGGCCAGGCCTTCACGGAACGCCTGTTCGTCAAAACCGTCGGGCTGGCGGAACTCCACACGGATAAAGAACCGGCCCGAAAGCCGGTCGTCGAACGAGTGATGCTCGGTAACGTAGCAGCCTTGCTCGAACAGATAGCGGGTGACCGCGTCCACCGTGCCGAGCACGCTGGGGCAGTCGGCGGTCAAAATCCATGTATCGGGTGCGCGGCTCATGGGGTACTCCTCAGACTTGGACGCTCAGGCCGAATTCAGCAGAGGCATCCTGCAGCCACAACCACCAGTAGTCCGAGAAGCTGCGACGAATCACCAACTCCCAAGTGTCTTCGGCGGTATGACGGATCACCAGTTGCGACTTGGCGAACACCGTGCCCACCGCCTTGCCCACCGGGAAGTTGTTGGGGTGCACGTCATAGCTGGTGGACTTCATCAGTACATCGCGCACATTCGGGCCGCTGAGCTCAAGGATCTGCTGGCCGCCGCTGACGTTGACGACCTGGATATGCAAATCACCCAAAGCAGCACGCAGGTTTTGCTCGGCGGCGAACTCTTCACCGCTTGGCACAACAAGCAGCCACTCATCCGGGCCGAGCCATTGCAGGCTCGTTTCGCCTTTGACGACGACTTGCAGGGCACCGGGCAACTCAATGCCCAAGGCTTTGTGCACACCGGCAGCGAAGGCGGCGTCATGGCCATCGCCACGAAGGGTCAGGTGGCCCAGGAGTTTCTTTTCACGCACGATCACGCCGGCGTTCTTGCGACCCTTGCCGACCAGGCTGGCGAGGTCGGCATGGTGCAGCGACGACTCGGCCTTGGCGCCAGTGGTTGGGCGTTGTTGGTAAACATTGGCTGCTGTCATAAAGCACCTGTTCTGAATTCTGTTGTGAGGCTGCTGGCCTCATCGGGGGCAAGCCCCCTCCCACATTTACTACAGTGTGGGAGCTGGCTTGCCAGCGATGCAGGCAACGCGGTCTATCAGATGTTCTGGCGATCGCCTTTGGGGTCAAAGAACACCGAGGACACAATCTCCGCCTCGATCACGCTGCCATCCGCCTGCGGTGAGAACACCCGCTCGCCGATGCGCTTCAAGCCGCCCTTCACCACCGCCATCGCGAACGAATAGCCGAGGGAGTTGTGGGCATAGCTTGAGGTGACGTGACCAACCATCTTCATCGGGATCGTCTGCTTCGGATCGAACACCAGTTGCGCACCTTCCGGCAGCCAAACGGTCGGGTCGATCGGCTTCAAGCCCACCAGTTGCTTGCGTTCTTCACGTACGCAGTCTTCACGGTTCATGCCGCGCCAACCGATCCACGAGAACGGCTTGGTACGGCCGACGCACCAGCCCATGTTCAGGTCGTCCGGGGTCATCGAGCCGTCGGTGTCCTGGCCAACGATGATGAAACCCTTCTCCGCCCGCAGTACGTGCATGGTTTCCGTGCCATACGGGGTCAGGTTGTACTTCTTGCCAGCCTCGACGATTTTCTCCAGCACGCCCATGGCATAGTCGGCCTGCACGTTGACTTCGTACGACAGCTCACCGGTGAACGAGATCCGGAACACGCGAGCCGGTACGCCGCCCACCAAACCTTCCTTCCAGGTCATGAACGGGAAGCCGTCCTTGTCCAGGTCGATGTCGGTGACTTCCGCCAGCAGCTTGCGGCTGTTGGGTCCGGACAGGGTCATGGTCGCCCAGTGGTCAGTGACCGAGGTGAAATACACCTTGAGGTCTGGCCACTCGGTCTGTTGGTAGATCTCCAGCCACTGCAGCACACGTGCTGCGCCGCCAGTGGTGGTGGTCATCAGGAAGTGGTTGTCGGCGAGACAGGCAGTCACGCCGTCGTCGAAGACCATCCCGTCTTCCTTGCACATCAGGCCGTAGCGCGCCTTGCCCACGTCGAGCTTGGTCCAGGCGTTGCTATAGATGCGGTTGAGAAACTCGCGGGCATCCGGACCTTGAATGTCGATCTTGCCAAGCGTGGACGCATCCAGCAGGCCGACGCTGTCGCGCACGGCCAGGCATTCGCGTTTAACGGCGGCGTGCAGGTCTTCACCATTGCGCGGGAAGTACCACGGGCGTTTCCATTGACCGACATCTTCGAACTCGGCGCCATTCTTCACGTGCCAGGCTTGCAGCGCGGTGTAGCGCACCGGCTCGAAGATGTGCCCACAGTGGCGGCCCGCGACAGCACCGAAAGTCACCGGCGTGTAGTTGGGACGGAACATAGTGGTGCCCATCTGCGGGATGGTCACGTTCAGCGAACGCGCAGCAATCGCCAGGCCGTTGACGTTGCCCAGCTTGCCTTGGTCGGTGCCGAAACCCAGCGCAGTGTAGCGTTTGACGTGCTCGACCGACTCGAAACCTTCGCGGGTCGCCAGTTCGATGGCGGCGGCAGTCACGTCGTTCTGCAGGTCGACGAATTGCTTGGGCGCACGTGCCGTGGCTTTTTCGTGAGGCACTTGGAACAACGCCAGGGTCGGCTCTTCCAGGCGGCTCAAGGCTTTTGGCAAGGTGCCCTCCACCGGGGCGAAACCGGCTTCGCTGGCGGCGCGCACGCCACCTTCAAAGCCATCCGCCAGGGAATCACCAAGGCCGTACACACCGTTGATACCGCCGACACATACGCGTTTCTGCGGTGCTTCGCCCGGTACGAAACCGAGGATGTCTTCACGCCAAGTCGGCTTGCCACCCAGGTGCGAGGCCAAGTGAACGACCGGGCTGTAACCGCCGGAGCTAGCGACCAGGTCGCAGTCCAGCCACTCGCCGGGGCTGGTGACTTTGTGGGCTTTGACGTCGATAGCCGCCACGCGGGCGCCGGTCACGTGCTTGCTGCCACGGGCTTCGATCACGGCGCTGCCGGTGAGAATACGGATGCCTTTGGCGCGAGCTTCTTCAACCAAAGCGCCGCGTGGGTTGTGGCGGGCATCGGCCACGGCAACCACGGTCAGACCCGCATCGAACCAGTCCAGCGCCACGCGGTAGGCGTGGTCGTTGTTGGTGGACAGCACCAGTTTCTTGCCCGGTGCCACGCCGTAGCGACGCACGTAGGTGGAGACCGCGCCGGCAAGCATGTTGCCTGGTACGTCGTTGTTGCCGTACACCAGCGGGCGCTCGCAGGCACCGGTCGCCAGCACCACACGCTTGGCGCGCACACGATGGATACGCTGACGCACCACACCAATCGGGGCACGGTCGCCGAGGTGATCGGTGAGACGTTCGTGAATGGTCAGGAAGTTATGGTCGTGGTAGCCGTTGACGGTGGCGCGGGGCAGCAGCACCACGTCCGGCAGGGCTTTCAATTCTGCGATGACGCTGGCAACCCACTCGGTGGCCGGCTTGCCGTCGAGGCTTTCGCGGGAATCGAGCAGCGAGCCGCCGAACTCTTCCTGCTCATCGGCAATGATCACCCGAGCGCCACTGCGCGCAGCGGCCAAGGCCGCCGACAAACCGGCCGGGCCTGCGCCGACAATCAGCACGTCGCAGTGACGGTTCATGTTGTCGTAGGTGTCCGGATCGTTCTCGGTCGGCGAGCGACCCAGGCCTGCCGCCTTGCGGATGTACTTCTCGTAAGTCATCCAGAACGACTGCGGGTACATGAAGGTTTTGTAGTAGAAACCCGGTGGCATCAGCTTGCCGCCGACCTTGCCGAGAATGCCCATCACGTCATTGTTTACGTTCGGCCAGCCGTTGGTGCTGGTGGCGACCAAACCTTGATACAGCGCCTGTTGCGTGGCGCGCACGTTGGGAATCTGGGTGGCTTCGGTGGCGCCGATTTGCAGCACCGCGTTCGGCTCTTCCGCACCGGCAGCAAAAATGCCGCGAGGGCGTGAATATTTGAAGCTGCGGCCGATGATGTCGACGCCGTTGGCCAGCAAGGCGGCGGCGAGTGTGTCGCCCTCAAAGCCTTTGTAGCTCTGGCCGTTGAAGGTAAACGTCAGAACTTTATTACGGTCGATCCGGCCACCGTTGGACAGGCGATTGATCTGGCTCATACCTTCTCTCCAGAAGCCTTGGCGGTGAATTGCGGCTTAGTGCCAATCTTGTAGGTTTCAAGAATTTCATACGTCACGGTGTCGCGGGTGGCGTTGAAATACTGGCGGCAACCAGCGGCGTGAATCCACAGTTCGTGGTGCAGGCCACGGGGGTTGTCGCGGAAGAACATGTAGTCGCCCCACTCTTCATCGGTGCAGGCGTTCGGGTCCAGCGGGCGCGGGATGTGCGCTTGGCCGGACGCGTGGAATTCCTCTTCGGAGCGCAGTTCGCCACAGTGAGGACAGAAGATATGCAACATAGGGAATTTCTCCTGTTAGTGGGCGACGGCCGCAGCGCCGTGTTCGTCGATCAACGCACCGTTGTGGAAACGATCGATGGAGAAAGGTGCGGCCAATGGGTGCATCTCACCCTTGGCGAGGCTGGCGGCAAACACGTTGCCTGAGCCCGGCGTGGCCTTGAAACCACCGGTACCCCAACCACAGTTGAAGAACATGTTCGGCACCGGGGTCTTGGAGATGATCGGGCACGCATCCGGCGTGGTGTCGACGATGCCGCCCCACTGGCGGTTCATGCGCACGCGGGACAGCACTGGGAACATCTCGACGATGGCCTGGATGGTGTGCTCGATCACCGGATACGAACCACGCTGGCCGTAGCCGTTGTAGCCGTCGATACCGGCGCCGATCACCAGGTCGCCCTTGTCGGACTGGCTGATGTAGCCGTGCACGGCGTTGGACATGATCACGCTGTCGATAATCGGCTTGATCGGCTCCGACACCAACGCTTGCAGCGGGTGGGATTCGATCGGCAGGCGAAAGCCGGCCAGCGAGGCCATATGCCCGGAGTTACCGGCCGTGACCACACCGACGCGCTTGGCGCCGATGAAACCCTTGTTGGTTTCCACGCCGATGCACACGCCGTTTTCCTTGCGGAAGCCGATCACTTCGGTCTGCTGGATCAAATCCACGCCGAGGGCGTCAGCCGCACGGGCAAAGCCCCAGGCCACGGCATCGTGACGGGCCACGCCGCCGCGACGTTGCACGGTGGCGCCGAGTACCGGGTAGCGGGTGTTCTTGGAGCAGTCGAGGTACGGGATCTCGTCCGCAACCTGCTTGGCGTTGAGCAACTCGCCGTCCACGCCGTTAAGACGGTTGGCGCTGACACGGCGCTCGGAATCACGGATGTCTTGCAGGGTGTGGCACAGGTTGTAGACGCCACGCTGGGAGAACATCACGTTGTAGTTCAGGTCCTGGGACAGGCCTTCCCATAGTTTCATCGCGTGTTCGTACAGGTGCGCCGATTCGTCCCACAGGTAGTTGGAACGCACGATGGTGGTATTGCGCGCGGTGTTACCGCCGCCCAGCCAGCCTTTCTCGACCACGGCCACATTGGTGATGCCGTGCTCCTTGGCCAGGTAGTAGGCGGTCGCCAGACCATGCCCGCCGCCGCCGACGATGACCACGTCGTAGACCTTTTTAGGGGTGGGCGTGCGCCACATCTTCTGCCAGTTTTCGTGATGGCTGAGTGAGTGCTTGAAGAGGCCGAAGCCCGAGTAGCGTTGCATAGTCATTACTCCAAAACCGCGCTCAGCGATAAACCGGGAAATCAGCGCACAGGGCAGACACGTGCTTGGCCACGTTGGCCTCGACGTCAGCGTCGCCGAGGTTGTCGAGGATGTCGCAGATCCAGCCAGCCAGCTCGATGCACTGCGGCACTTTGAAACCACGCGTGGTCACCGCCGGGGTGCCGATGCGCAGGCCCGAGGTCACGAACGGCGACTGCGGGTCATTCGGCACCGCGTTCTTGTTGACGGTGATGTGGGCGCGACCGAGGGCGGCGTCCGCCTCTTTGCCGGTGAGGCCCTGACGGATCAGGCTGACCAGGAACAGGTGGTTGTCGGTACCGCCGGACACCACGTCATATCCACGTTTGATGAACACATCGGCCATGGCTTGGGCGTTATCGATCACTTGTTGCTGGTACGCCTTGAAGCCCGGCTCCAGCGCTTCCTTGAAGCACACGGCCTTGCCGGCGATGACGTGCATCAGCGGGCCGCCCTGGGCGCCCGGGAATACCGCAGCGTTGAGTTTCTTTTCGATTTCTTCGTTGGCTTTGGCCAGGATCAAACCGCCACGTGGACCGCGCAGGGTCTTGTGAGTGGTGGTGGTGACCACGTCGGCGTACGGCAGCGGGTTCGGATACAGGCCAGCGGCAACCAGGCCAGCGACGTGGGCCATGTCGACGAACAACAGCGCGCCCACCTTGTCGGCGATCTGACGGAAACGAGGGAAATCCAGGGTCTTGGAGTAGGCAGAGAAACCGGCCACGACCATTTTCGGCTTGTGCTCCACCGCCAGGCGCTCGACTTCGTCGTAGTCGATCAGGCCGGTGTCGGTGTTGATGCCGTATTGCACCGCGTTGTACAGCTTGCCCGAGGACGACACCTTGGCGCCGTGGGTCAGGTGGCCACCGTGGGCCAGGCTCATGCCCAGGATAGTGTCACCGGCTTGCAGCAGGGCCAGGTACACCGCGCTGTTGGCCGACGAGCCGGAGTGCGGCTGCACGTTGGCGTAATCGGCGCCGAACAGCTGCTTGGCGCGCTCAATGGCCAGGGCTTCGACCTTGTCCACGTGCTCGCAGCCGCCGTAGTAGCGCTTACCCGGGTAGCCTTCGGCGTATTTGTTGGTCAGGCCACTGCCCTGGGCTTCCATCACGCGTTTGCTGGTGTAGTTCTCTGACGCGATCAGCTCGATATGATCTTCCTGACGCTGCTCCTCGGCATTCATGGCCGCCAGCAGTGCGTCGTCATATCCCTGGATCTGGTCTTTTTTGCTGAACATCGCGTCTCTCCCAGCCTTTCGTATTGTTGAGGCCCGTGCAGGGCCCTTTGATGCGATGGTAGGGCTGGTGCAGACAGGCCAAATGCCTACGCACGCCACGCAAAGGTGCGTTTACGACATTCATTGAGCGGCGCAGAACAAATGTGGGAGCGGGCTTGCTCGCGAATGCGCTGGGCCAGCCAATAAGTGTGCAAGCTGACACACCG
>NZ_JBOICG010000794.1:0-2175 GCF_050739995.1 Pseudomonas sp.
CCGCTCAATGGCGGCACATCCACCTGAACTTTTAACCGGGGCCCGGGCTCGGACCTATGACGGCCCGCTCAGGGAGAGCTTCGCCGTATCAGAATTCGGATCAAGCAAAGAGCGTCCACAGGGCGTAAGGGGAAGATGCTCGATGACTGCTGAAATACAGGTTCCAGAAGACGCCCGATTGCCGCTGTCCCAGGCCTTGTTGCTGCCCAGGATCGCGATCGAAAGCACCACACCTGTGATCGACGGCGGTGAGTTCGCTGTGAAAGCCGTGGTCGGGCAACGGGTCAACCTCACCAGCAAGGTATTCGCTGACGGCCACGACCAGCTCGCGGTGCTGATTCGCTGGCGCGCATTGCATGACGAAAGTTGGCACAGCGTGGTCATGACGGATGTAGGCAATAACGGCTGGGAAGGTGCGTTTACCGTCACGGCCCAAGGCCCTCATGAGTTCTGCGTCGAAGCCTGGATCGATACCTTTGCCAGCTTCTGCTACGAGTTGCGCAAAAAACATGAGGCCGGGGTGCCGGTCAGCCTTGAGCTCCAGGAAGGCCGCAGCCTGGTGTTGCAAGCCGCCGAACGCAGTGACAATGAGCTGCGCGACCGTCTGATGCTGTTGCATCATGAACTCTCCGGCCTGCTGGAAATCGAGCAGGTTGCGCAATTTCTGCACGAAGACAGTGCACACCTGATGGCCCAGGCCGACCACCGTGCGTACCTGAGCATCAGCGCCGTGTACCCCATTGATGTGGAGCGCGAACGCGCGCAGTTCGCCAGTTGGTACGAGCTGTTTCCCAGGTCGATCACTGATGACCCAATGCGCCACGGCACCTTCAATGATGTGCACGCCCGGCTGTCGATGATCCACGACATGGGCTTCGACGTGCTGTACTTCCCGCCGATTCATCCGATTGGCCGCAGCCATCGCAAAGGCAAGAACAATGCGCTCACCGCCGGTCCCGATGATCCCGGCAGCCCTTACGCGATTGGCAGCGAGGATGGCGGACACGAGGCAATCCACCCGCAGTTGGGCAGCCGTGACGACTTCCGCCGCCTGGTCAAGGCCGCCGCCGACCATGGCCTGGAAATCGCCCTGGACTTCGCTATCCAGTGTTCCCAGGACCACCCGTGGCTCAAGCAGCATCCGGGCTGGTTCAACTGGCGCCCGGACGGCACGATCAAATACGCCGAGAACCCACCGAAAAAATACCAGGACATCGTCAACGTCGACTTCTACGCCGCCGATGCGATTCCAAGCCTGTGGACCGAGCTGCGTGACATCGTGGTGGGCTGGGTGGAAGAGGGCGTGAAGACCTTTCGTGTCGACAACCCGCACACCAAGCCACTGCCGTTCTGGCAATGGTTGATCAGCGATGTGCGCGGCAAGTATCCCGAAGTGATCTTCCTGGCTGAAGCCTTCACCACACCCGCGATGATGGCGCGCCTGGGCAAGGTGGGTTACTCCCAGAGCTACACCTATTTCACCTGGCGCAACACCAAGACCGAACTGAGCGAATACTTCACACAGTTGAATACGTCGCCGTGGCGCGAATGCTTTCGGCCGAACTTTTTCGTCAACACGCCGGACATCAACCCCGGCTTCCTGCACGAGTCCGGACGCCCGGGCTTCTTGATCCGCGCCGCGCTGGCGACCATGGGCTCCGGGTTATGGGGCATGTATTCGGGCTTCGAACTGTGTGAGGCCGCGCCCATACCGGGCAAGGAAGAGTACCTGGACTCGGAGAAGTACGAGATCCGCCCGCGGGATTTCAGCGCGCCCGGCAACATCATTGCCGAGATTGCCCAGCTCAACCGCATCCGCCGCCAGAACCCGGCGCTGCACAGACACTTGGGCTTGAAGCTGTACAACGCCTGGAACGACAACATCCTGTATTTCGGCAAGCGCAGTGAGGATGGCGGCAACTTTATCCTCGTGGCGGTCAACCTCGACCCCTACAACGCTCAGGAAGCGCATTTCGAACTGCCGTTGTGGGAGATGGGGCTGCCGGACGACGCTCAGACCCAAGGTGAAGACTTGATGAACGGGCACCGCTGGACGTGGTACGGCAAGACCCAGTGGACGCGCCTGGAGCCGCAGATGCCCTTTGGCATTTGGCGTATCACCGTCTCTTAAGTCCTGTGAGATCAATCGTGTGGGAGCGGGCTTGCTCGCGAAAG
>NZ_JBOICG010000795.1:0-1642 GCF_050739995.1 Pseudomonas sp.
CTGAACGAAGCGCTGCACGCTCACAACTAAGCAGCCACTCGATGCCACTAGCGGGCCCCGATCCTGGGGCTCGCTTATACGAGTCTTGAACACATGCTAGTGCCCTCTCCATGGCGTGCCGATTTCCCGGCCATCGCCACCCTGCAACGGCAAGACCAGACCTATCTGGACAATGCCGCCACCACGCAAAAACCCCAGGCTCTGTTGGATGCCATCAGCCATTACTACGCCAACGGCGCAGCCAATGTGCACCGTGCCCAACATTTGCCCGGCGCCCACGCGACCCAGGCTTTTGAAGACAGTCGCAGCAAAGTCGCGCAGTGGTTGAATGCAGGTGACAGCGGGCAAATGCTGTTTACCCACGGCGCGACTTCTGCGCTGAACCTCCTGGCCTATGGCCTTGAGCATTTATTCAATGCGGGCGATGAGATTGTCATCAGCGCCCTGGAACACCACGCCAACCTGCTGCCCTGGCAGCAACTGGCCAAACGCCGTGCACTCACGCTGGTGGTATTGCCGCTGGGTGATGACGGCGTGATCGACCTCGCTGCCGCTGCCGAGCTGATCGGCCCGCGCACACGATTACTGGCCGTGAGCCAACTGTCCAATGTGCTTGGCGCCTGGCAGCCGCTGGAAGCCCTGATGGCACTCGCCCAGCCCCACGGCGCCTTGACCGTGGTCGACGGCGCCCAAGGCATCGTTCATGGCCGCCATGACGTGCAGGCCCTGGGTTGCGACTTCTATGTGTTTTCCAGCCACAAGCTGTATGGCCCGGACGGCGTCGGTGTGCTGTTTGGCCGCAACGAAGCCCTGCACCATTTGCGCCACTGGCAGTTTGGCGGCGAGATGGTGCAGCAGGCCGACTACCACAGCGCCAGCTTCCGTCCGGCACCGCTGGGTTTCGAGGCCGGTACACCACCGATTGCCAGCGTGATCGGCCTGGGCGCCAGCCTGGATTACCTGAGCTCGTTAGACCAGCAGGCAGTGATCACCCACGAAGCGGCCCTGCATGACTACCTGTTGCGAGGGTTGAAAGCGCGCAATGGCGTGCGCGTACTGGGATCGCCCCAGGTGGCGCTGGCCAGCTTTGTCGTCGATTGCGTACATAACGCGGATCTCGCGCACCTGCTCACCGAACAAGGCATTGCCGTCCGCGCGGGTCATCACTGCGCGATGCCGCTGCTCAAGTCGATGCACCTGTCGGGCGCCATTCGCGTGTCCCTGGCGCTCTATAACGATTCCGATGATCTGGAGCGCTTCTTTGAAGCGCTGGACCAAGCCCTGGATATGTTGCGATGAGCTTGCCGGTTGATGCAGTCGCCGCGCTGGATGCCTTCCAGGCCGTCGGTACTTGGGAGCAGCGCGCCCGAATGCTGATGCAATGGGGTGAGCGCTTACCGGCCTTGGCCGAAGAAGAAAAAGTCGACGCCAACCTCGTGCAGGGCTGCGAAAGCTTGGTGTGGCTGGTGGGGCATCTGCGCGGCGGCCATTGGCAGTTTGCCGCCAGCAGCGATGCGCGGATGATCCGAGGGTTGGTGGCGTTGTTGCTGGTGCGGGTGAATGGGTTGTCTGGCGCCGAGTTACAGGCCGTCGATCTTCCGGACTGGTTTAGCCAGCTAGGTCTTTCCCGTCAGCTTTCACC
>NZ_JBOICG010000796.1:0-8710 GCF_050739995.1 Pseudomonas sp.
CGGTGTGGTGTGTCAGTGAGAGCGAGGTGCCTGGGTTTGGGGCCGCTGCGCAGCCCAGCGCGGGACAAGCCCGCTCACTACAAGCTTCAGAGCCAGGTGGCGTCCCACAATGAATAGTCCCCGACCCGTTCTACCAAACCGGCTCGAAGTGGGTTGGCGATGATATAGCGTGCCATTGTACGAATATCATCCTCTACACGCACGGCCCTATCGTAATAGCCAGGTTGCCAGACACGCTCCTTGCTTTGGCGATGCCGGTTGATCACCAGTGTACTGCGTGACTTGATGCGCCGAATGACGTCGGCCAGCGTTTGCTGTTTCAGCTCAAACAGCCAGTGGATATGGTCGGGCATGATTACCCAGGCCGTGGAATCGACCAAACCAAGTTCATGAACCTGCCGGAATTCAGCAACCAATAGGCGTCCAATGAACAGGTCGCTGAACAATCGCTGGCGTTGATGAACGACGATGGTGACGAGGTAACCACGCCCGAGTTCCGAGCAGCGACCGTGACGCAAGCGGTGGGTTTGAGGTTTTGAACGCAATCCATTGCTCCTGAGAGAATCCTTGAGAGCATTAACGCTAGCTTGCGGTTTACCCCGAGCCTGCACCACTTGGTTACTGAATATGTTTGTAAACGACGCTATTCGTGATCGCAAGCTCGCTCAATACCGAATCATCACCGACTTGAGCTCGGTGTAATCCTCGATAAACGCACTGCCAAACTCCCGCCCAACCCCCGAAGACCGGTTGCCGCCAAACGGCACGGCCGGGTCGAGCAGTGTGTGCATGTTCACCCACACCGTGCCCGCCTGGATGGCCGGCACCATGCGCAGGGCCTTGCCCAGGTCGTGGGTCCAGAGGCTGGCGCTGAGACCGAAGGGGCTGTTGTTCATCAGGGCCAGCAGTTCATCTTCGCTGTCGTAGGGCAGGAAGGTGGCGATAGGGCCGAAGGTTTCTTCGTTGAGCAGGGTGTCGTTGATGCTGTTGGCCAGGATGACCGTGGGTTCGACGTAGCATCCTGGGCGGTCGAGCAGGTTGCCACCGTGGACAATCGTATTGTTCTCGGCGCGGGCTTGGTTGAAGTAACCGAGCAGTTTCAGTTGATGCTGGCGGTGGGTCACCGGGCCGAACTCGGTGCGTTCGTCCAAGGGCGAGCCGATGGTCAGGCGGCTGAGGCGCTGGCTGAGTTTTTCCAGGACGGCGTCGATTTGCGAGCGGTGCACGAAGAAGCGTTCGGCCGCCGCGCAGATTTGCCCGGAATGCAGAAAGCCCGCCTCGATGATGCCTTCCACGGCTTTGTCCACGTCGATGTCGCGCAGGAAGCCAGCTGCGTTTTTACCGCCCAGTTCGAGGGTCGCACGGGTTAAACCAGCGCCCATGGCGCTACGGCCCACGGCGATGCCAGTGGGCACGGAGCCGGTGAACGACACCTTGTGGGTGCCAGGGTGCTCCACCAGGCCCTTGCCGACGTGGCCGCCACCGGTCAGTACGTTAAGCACGCCGGCTGGCAGCCCTGCTTCAATCGCCAGTTCGGCGATGCGCAGCAGGGTCAGCGGCGTGAACTCGCTGGGTTTGATGATGATGCTGCAACCGGTCACCAGCGCCGAGGCAAGTTTCCAGATGGCGATCATGGTCGAGAAATTCCACGGCACGATACCCACCACCACACCCACCGGTTCGCGCAGGGTAAACGCGGTGTAGCGCTCGCCATTGAAGGAGGGTAGCGACGGCGTGATGGTCTGGCCGCTGATCTTGGTGGCCCAACCGGCGTAGTAACGCAAGAAATGTGCGGCCTGGTCGACCTCGAAGGCGCGGGCAATCTGGATGATCTTGCCCGATTGGCAGGTTTCGATCTGCGCCAGCTCTTCGCGGTTTTGTTCGAGCAGGTCAGCCAGTTTGAGCAGCACATTGCCGCGCGTCGCAGGGGCGGCCTGGGACCACAGCGCAAAGCCACGGTTGGCGGAGCTGACGGCCGCGTCGATATCCGTAAGGTCGGCATCGGCCACCTGGGCGATGACTTGGCCGGTGGCCGGGTTGGTGACGGCCAAGGTCTGATCGGCATGGCTCGGCACGTTGACGCCATCGATGAACAGCCCATGGCGGCGACGCAAAAAAGCTTCGACTTGAGGCAGCAGTGGGGTATCGCTCATGGCAGGTTCCTGGCAGTTCACTGAGAAAAACCGAGGATAACCAAGGGCTGCCGAAGTGGCTTGACTGTGCCTGCCAGGTTTTATGCCTGTGCCTGCCGTGTTTGCGAAAAGTACAACCTTGCCTGTGAAACGTGCATTTTCCGCCTGTGCAACGCGTTCGATACTGGCCCTGCATCCTGCGTCGTTCCTGATCTTGGAACGCGTGTCGGACTTCCAATAATAAGCAGGGCCTTCCATGAAAAAGCCAAACCCGTTGCTCGAAGACCTCAAGCCTCTCCTGCCCACCATCGCGGCGAACGCCACGCGTGCAGAACAACTGCGCCAGGTACCGGATGAAAACATCGCGTTGCTCAAAAGCATCGGCTTGCATCGTGCTTTTCAGCCCAAGGTATTCGGTGGCCTGGAGCTGTCGTTGCCCGAGTTTGCCGACTGTATCGCGTTGCTCGCCGGTAGTTGCGCCAGCACCGCCTGGGCCATGAGCTTGCTGTGCACTCACAGCCACCAGTTGGCGTTGTTCTCGCCGATCTTGCAGCAGGAGATCTGGGGCGAGAACCCGGACGCCACAGCCAGCAGTAGTATCGCGCCGTTTGGGCGTGTGACGGAGGGCGAGGGCGGCGTGCACTTCAGTGGTGAAATGGGCTGGAGCAGTGGTTGTGACCATGGCGAGTGGGCGATTGTCGGTTGCCGTCGCCAGAACGCCGAAGGCACCCAGGATTACTGCTTCGCGGTGCTGCCGCGCGGCGACTATCAGATCCGCGATGACTGGTACGCCGCCGGCATGAAAGGCAGCGGCACCAAGACCCTGGTCATCGACAACGCCTGGGTGCCCGAACACCGTATCCAGAAGGCCAAGGACATGATGGAAGGCAAGTCGGCAGGTTTTGGCCTTTACCCTGACAGCCGGATTTTCTACGCGCCGTATCGGCCGTATTTCGCCAGCGGCTTCTCCACCGTCAGCCTGGGGGTGGCCGAGCGCATGTTGGAGGTGTTCCGCGAGAAAACCAAAAACCGCGTGCGCGCCTACACCGGCGCTGCCGTGGGCGCAGCCACGCCGGCATTGATGCGCCTGGCCGAGTCCACGCATCAGGTGGCTGCCGCCCGTGCATTCCTCGAAAAGACCTGGCAGGACCACGCTGAACACAGCGCCGCGCAGCGTTATCCGAGCCGCGAAACCTTGGCGTTCTGGCGCACCAACCAAGCCTACGCGACAAAAATGTGCATCGAAGCCGTGGACCGCCTGTTCGCTGCAGCCGGGGGGAATGCCTGGTTCGAACACAACGAGATGCAGCGTTTGTTCCGCGATTCCCATATGACCGGCGCCCATGCCTATACCGACTACGACGTCTGCGCGCAGATCCTCGGCCGTGAGCTGATGGGCCTGGAGCCGGACCCGAGCATGGTCTGATGGGTTCTTCCACAACAATAATCAGGGCGATCGTTTGCAGCCGCCCGGGAGTCTTGCATGTCTGACAGCCAGCTTTTCGATCCACGGGCCTTTCGTCGCGCCCTGGGCAATTTCGCCACTGGCGTGACCGTGGTCACTGCCGCTACCGCCTCCGGGCGCAAGGTCGGCGTGACGGCCAACAGTTTCAACTCGGTGTCCCTTGACCCACCACTGGTGCTGTGGAGTATCGACAAGCGCTCCAATAGCCATGAAGTATTCGAGGAGGCCAGCCACTTTGCGGTGAACGTGCTGGCGGCGGATCAGGTGCACCTCTCCAATAACTTTGCGCGCCCTCGTGAAGACCGTTTTGCCTTGATCGAGTATGAGCCTGGGGAGGGCGGTTCGCCGGTGTTCGCCGATTGCTCTGCGCGCTTTCACTGCGAGAAATACCAGCAAGTGGACGGCGGCGATCATTGGATCATGATCGGCAAGGTGGTGGCCTTCGACGACTTCGGGCGAGCGCCGCTGTTGTATCACCAAGGTACCTACGCCGAGGTCCGGGCGCTGCGTCCCTGCGCGCCCGAGGGAAGTCAGAACGGTACGGCGACCACCAACTGACTGTAGACATTGGTGCCGTTGCCACCGATCTGGTTGCCGCCGGTCTCGGCGTCCTTGTTGGGTTTGTACAGGCCCAGCAGCGGCGTGATGATCAGGTGCTCGTTCACCGCCCACTCGGCGTACAGGTCCAGCTCGCGCCCGTCCAGGTTCAGCTGGCCCTGCGTGCTGACGGTGCTGTAGTCGAAAAACAGTGCGCCCAAGGTGACGTTGTCCAGCGGCTTGACCTTGAGCGCCACGTGTTGCACCGCTGTATTGGTGTTGTACGGTCCGGAGTAGTTGCCCGCGACTTCGCCCTGCACCCAGGTGCCGTAGCCACGGTTGAAGCCTGAGAACATACCGTCCCAGTTTTTTGAATAGCGCGCATAGCGGTAGGTCAGGTCCGGTGACCACGGCAGGTCGGCGAAGGTGTAGCCAGCCTCGGCGTAACCGGCGTTTTCCTGGCTGTCGCGACGGTCCTGGCGCGCCAGTTCGAAGGCGAAGTGCGCGTTATCGATTCCGGCATTGCCTGCACCGCGCAGGCTGTAGAGGTTCATACCCTTGCGCTGGCGCTGCACGTCGCTGGCGAAGCGCTCGTCTACGTCGATCCCGTGAATATAGGTCAGGCCCAAGGTGCCCGGAGCGGCGCTGTAGTCCAGGGTGCCGGCGGCCATTTCCGTCATGGCCTGGGCCGGGTTGTCGGACTTGATCCACATCAGGCTGCCATGCACGCCGTCCTTGCCGCCCAGGCGGATGACTGCGGTCTTGTCGAAAGCATGGCGTGCGGCGATGTAGTAGGCGCCGCCGCGATTGAACTGGCCATCGCCCACACCCTTGCCCAGGTTGGGGCCGTCGTCGTTGACGATGAAACCGTCGCCGAGGGTGATGATCTGCCGGCCGAAGGACAGGTCCACACCGTCCTTGCCCAGTGAGGGGAACAGGTCGCCGGAGCGCCAACCGGCAAAGGCTTCATCAAACTTGGTGGTGTGCTCCTTGCCGTTGGTGACCCCAGACGCATCGCCATCGCCCCAAGTGCCGGAACTCACCAGGTTGGCCGTGCCATACACCCCGCCGAAGTGGGCCAGGCTTTGCTCGACGCTCAGACCATATTTGATGAACGCCTCGCGCCAGGTGGAGCCGCCGCTACGGCCGTCATAGTTCTTGGGGCTGTTGAACATGCCGTATACGGCGAGAAAGTTGCCGGTGATCTTGGTGTCGCTATCGGCGTACAGTTCGATGGCTTGGGCGTGGCCGACCAGCAAGGTGAAACCCAGCATGACCGTCTGGCGCAGGCGGCGGTTTTTCAGTGTGTGCTCCATTGTTATTGTCCCCATCTTGGTTAAGAGTGAGGGCGCATTAGGGCGAGCGCTGGGCGCTGAAGTCTTTCATTTGCGTGCCAGGGAATTGACCCTGGCCGCCAGCCAATACGTTGTGGCAGGGAGCAACAAAACCGGCGGCAGACAGGGGCAAGACGAGCAACTCGGGTGGGGCGCAGAGTGCCGACACATTAAAAAAAACCGCTTTCGAGGACCCCACCATGTCGAGCAATGACCGACTCACCGCGCACCTAAACCGGGGTACGGTAGGTTTTCCCACCGCGTTGGCCAGTACCATCGGCCTGATCATGGCCAGCCCGGTAATACTCACCGCCACCATGGGTTTCGGCATCGGTGGCAGTGCGTTTGCCCTGGCGATGCTGATCGCCGTGGTGATGATGCTGGCCCAGGCGACCACCTTCGCCGAAGCCGCTGCGATCCTGCCCACCACCGGCTCGGTGTACGACTACATCAACTGCGGCATGGGGCGTTTTTTCGCGATCACCGGCACTTTGTCGGCCTACCTGATCGTGCATGTGTTTGCCGGCACCGCCGAAACCATTCTCTCCGGGGTCATGGCCTTGGTGAACTTCGAACACCTCAATACCTTGGCCGAGTCGGCGGGCGGCTCATGGCTGCTGGGCGTGGGCTTCGTGATTGTGTTCGGCGTACTGAATGCTTTTGGTGTCAGCGCTTTTGGCCGCGCGGAAATCATCCTCACCTTCGGCATGTGGACCACCCTGATGGTATTTGGCGTGCTGGGCCTGATCGCCGCCCCAGCGGTGCAGTTGGACGGCTGGTTCGGTGCGTCGCTGGTGGGCACCGACCTGATCACTGTGCTGTCGCTGGTGGGCATGGCGATGTTCATGTTCGTCGGCTGCGAGTTCGTCACGCCGCTGGCGCCGGACCTGCGCCAATCGGCCAAGGTGATGCCACGTGCAATGATGCTGGGGCTGATGGGGGTGGCCACCTGCATGTTCATCTATGGCGCGGCGATGAAACGCCAGGTGGAAAATGTGGTGTTGGACGCGGCGTCCGGTGTGCACCTGCTGGACACACCCATGGCCATCCCCAAGTTCGCCGAACAGGTGATGGGGCAGGTCGGTCCGTTGTGGCTGGGCATCGGCTTTCTGTTTGCCGGGGCGGCCACCATCAATACTCTGATGGCCGGCGTGCCGCGCATCCTCTACGGCATGGCGGTGGACGGTGCGCTACCCAAGGTTTTCACTTACCTGCACCCGCGCTTCAAGACGCCGCTGCTGTGCATCCTTGTTGCGATGCTGATTCCCTGCCTGCACGCGCTGTACCTGGGCGGCAATACCGACAACATCATGCATTTGGTACTGGCGGCGGTGTGTGCGTGGAGCTTTGCCTACCTGCTGGTGACGGTGTCGGTGGTTATCCTGCGCATCCGCCGTCCGGATTTGCCGCGGGCCTATCGTTCGCCGTGGTTCCCGCTGCCGCAGATCGTATCGAGCATCGGCATTTTGCTGGGCATGTGGTTTATCACGCCTCCTGGCATGAACCCGGCCGATATCTACGTGCCGTTCGGCGTGATGCTGGGCGTGACGGCGGCGTATGCGCTGTTCTGGACCCTGGTGGTGCAGAAGGTCAACCCCTTCAAGCCGGCCTCCGTGGAGGAGGTGCTGGCCAAGGAATTCAACAACGAACCCGGGCTGCCCCATGATGGTTATGACGACTTTGCGGCAAAAACTGTTTGACTGGTTCCGCGCCGATCGTGCCCCCGCCGGATACCAGCCCGGGGTAACGCTGGCGCGCTTGCGGCGTAATCTTGGGCTGGCGAATCTTGAAGTCGGTGGCTTGGCGTTTGAGATTGTCGAGCGCACCGAGTCGCAGTTGTTGATGCACCTGGTACTGACCGAATTTGTCCTGCGCGTACCTGCTCCGGCAGGGGGCGTGGGGCGCTTCGAGGTGCACCATGGCGGCGCGATTCGGCGCAATGGCGTTCGCGTACGACACCGCTCCGGCAGCCAGGCGTTGGGCCGTGAGTTGCAGGCGCGATTACTGGCCGACGAGGCATTGTTCCAAGCGTTGATGCCGCTTGATTTCAAACGCCTGCGCATCGAACTGGAGGGCCAGCAATGGTGCGTACGACTGGAGCATATGGGCGGTAGTGAGGTGGTCAATCGCATGCCGGCGTTTCGGCGTTACATCGCCCTGAGCCCTGCGCAGCGCGGGCATTTGCTTGCGACGCTGGCCGGGTTGCAACGGGTATTGTCGAACCTCTGATTGGCATCATTAGTGCTTCTGCAATGGCAAACAGGTAGTTGTTGCGTGCATATAGATAACATGTTAACTATTGCATCAGAACAACAAAAAGAAGCCATTGCGGAGGCACCTCATGAGCATCCCACAGCAGGTAAACGACGGGCTCGACAGCTGGAACAGCGAGCTGCGCGCCACGTGCGGTCACTTCGATACCGAACTGGCCTTCAATCGCTCGCTGTTCATCGGCGAAATTCACAAGCTGCCGCGCGGCCTGGCTATCCTGCGCACCAACGCCGGGCTGATCAAGCGCCCGACGCACCACGCCGACCACGACAACGACCAGGAGTGTTTCCTGGTCAGCCAGCGCAGCGGCTACTCGCAGATCGTACAAAACGGTCAGACCCTGCAACTGGCCCCCGGCGAGATGCTGCTGATGGACTCGGTCGGCTCTATCGAAATCACGCCCTTTGGCCTGATTGAACACGCCTCGCTGTCCCTCTCGCGTGCAGACGTGTGCAAGCATGTGGGCGGTGAAGCCCGTGCCTTTGGCAAGATTTCCTCGACCAAAGCCTGTGGGCGTATGTTGCACGTACTGATGGACCAGTTGTGCAAGGACGACACCGAAGACGGCGCGGGTGAGGTCGAGGCGTTGCAAACGGCATTTGTCTCGCTGCTGGGCTCGGCTTTGGAACTCGGCAATGAGTGCCGTGACGGCGTGGCGGCGTTGCAGGGCAATAACCTGCGCAGCTATGTGCAGAAGGTGATTGATGAGTCCCTCAGCCAGCCGGGCCTGAGCCCGATTGGCCTGGCCAATCGGCTCAACATTTCCGTGCGCCACCTGTACCGCTTGTTCGAGGAGCAAGACGACAGCGTCTGCCGTTATATCCAGCGGGCGCGGCTCAAGCGCAGTGCGGATGACTTGACCAACCCGTTCCTCAGGAGCGAGTCGATCACCTCGATTGCCTACAAATGGGGGTTTACCGATTCGGCGCACTTCAGCCGGTCGTTCAAGAAACAGTTCGAGGTGTCGCCGA
>NZ_JBOICG010000797.1:0-4973 GCF_050739995.1 Pseudomonas sp.
TTCACTGACACACCGCATTCGCGAGCAAGCCCGCTCCCACAGGGGATTTGTGTTGATAGTAATGTTTTGAACGGGACCAGACACCGCCATGACCGAAGACACCATCAAACGCCGCGCCAAAGGCCTGGACCGTGCATTCGATATCCTCGATTTTCTCAAGGAAATCGGCCAGCCCCTGCGTCCGAATGATATTGCCAACGGCATTGGCAGCCCCAAGTCCACCGTCTACGAATTGGTTGCGTCCTTGCTTGAGCGGCGCATCCTGGAGGCCGTGGGCAAGGATGGACATGTCTACCTGGGCCGCCAGCTGTATTTTCTCGGCCAGGCGCATTTACGTCACTTCGACCTGACCCGCGAGGCCGACCACGCCTTGCAGGAGATCGTCAGCCAGACCCGCGAAACCGCGCAGATGTGCCTGCTCAACGGGCGCAAATACACGGTGGCGTTGATGCGCGAAGGTGAGCGGCATTTCCGCATTTCCTCCGACATCGGCGAAAACGCGCCGATCCCCTGGACGGCGTCCGGGCGCTTGCTGTTGGGACACCTGAGCGACCAACAGATCATCGACCTGATCGACCACGACGACTTCATCCTGCCAGATGGCCAGCGCTTGCCGCTGGAGACGTTCCTGGCACAAATCCGTCAGGCCACCCTCGATGGTTTCTTTTCCTTCGACAGCGTGGCTGACACCTTTACCCATTGCTTTGCCGCCCCCGTGCGGGACGCGCAGGGCATCAGCATTGCGACGTTGTGCATCGTTGCCCCGCGTGCCGATGCCATCACCCATTACAACGACTATCGCCGGGTGCTGATCGAAAGCGCCAATAACCTGGCCCGTCGCATCAACGAATAGGAGCATTTCATGTCTGCCATCAATGCTGTTGAAAAGGGCGCCGCCGCTGTCGGTGCTCACCTGGTCCGTGACGTCAGCCTGCCAGCCCTGGTGCTGCACCGCGACGCTTTGGAGCACAACATTCGCTGGATGCAGGACTTTGTCAGCAACAGCGGCGCAGAACTGGCGCCCCACGGCAAAACCAGCATGATGCCGGCGCTGTTCCAGCGTCAGATCGCCCAAGGTGCCTGGGGCATCACCCTGGCCAACGCCGTGCAGACCCGCGCCGCCTATGCCGGTGGCGTGCGCCGTGTGTTGATGGCCAACCAGTTGGTAGGCGCGCCGAACATGGCGCTGATCGCTGACTTGCTGGCCGACAAGGATTTTGACTTCCATTGCATGGTCGACCACCCGGACAACGTCGCCGACCTTGGCCTGTTCTTCGCCGCCCGTGGCTTGCGCTTGAACGTGATGATCGAATACGGCGTGGTCGGCGGACGTTGCGGTTGCCGCAGCGAGCAGGAAGTACGCGACCTGGCCAAGGCGATCAAGGCCCAGCCCGCGCTGGCGCTCACGGGTATCGAAGGTTACGAAGGTGTGATCCATGGTGAGCACGCCATCAGCGGTATTCGCGAGTTCGCCGCCAGCCTGGTGCGTTTGGCGGTGGACCTGCAAAACAACGGCGCCTTCGAACTGGCCAAGCCAATCGTGACGGCCTCCGGTTCGGCCTGGTACGACCTGATCGCCGAGTCTTTTGAAACGCAAAACGCCGCCGGCCGTTTCCTCAGTGTATTGCGCCCGGGCAGTTACGTGGCTCATGACCATGGCATCTACAAAGAAGCGCAGTGCTGCGTGCTCGACCGTCGCAGCGACCTTAACGAAGGCCTGCGCCCGGCCCTGGAAGTCTGGGCGCATGTGCAGTCGCTGCCCGAGCCGGGTTTTGCGGTGATTGCCCTCGGCAAGCGCGACGTGGCCTACGACGCCGGTTTGCCGGTGCCGCTCAAACGCTACAAGGCCGGTATCCTGCCGGCGGAAGGTGATGACGTGAGCGCGTGCAAGGTGACGGCGGTGATGGACCAGCATGCGTTCATGACGGTGGCGCCGGGCATTGAGTTGCGCATCGGCGACATTATTTCGTTCGGCACCTCGCACCCTTGCCTGACCTTCGACAAGTGGCAGGTCGGCTGCCTGGTGGATGAGCAGTTGCAGGTGATCGAGTCCCTGCATACCTGCTTCTGAAACCGAGCTGCTCCTTTCGCGAGCAAGCCCGCTCCCACAGTTGAAATGCATTCCAAATGTGGGAGCGGGCTTGCTCGCGAAGAGGCCATCAGTCACACCCGAGAACCTGACATGAGCACCCACCCCCACATCGCCCTCATCGGCGAATGCATGATCGAATTGCAACACCGCGCCGACGGCAGCCTGCACCAGAGCTTCGGCGGTGACACCCTGAACACGGCGGTGTACTTGCGTCGTGAGCTGGGCGATAGCGGCGGCAGCGTCGACTACGTCACCGCCCTGGGCGATGACAGTTTCAGCGATGCCATGTGCCAGCAATGGACTGATGAAGGGCTGGGCCTGGGCATGGTCCAGCGCCTGGCCGGACGTTTGCCGGGGTTGTATTGCATCCAGACCGATGCCAACGGGGAGCGCAAGTTTCTGTATTGGCGCAACGAGGCCGCGGTGCGTGATTGTTTCACCACGCCAGCGGCAGAGCCGATCCTCGTCGCCTTGCCGGACTATGACGTGGTGTATTTCAGCGGCATTACCCTGGCGGTGCTGGGTGAGATCGGGCGTGAACGCCTACTGCAAACACTGATCGAAGCCCGTCGTCGCGGTGGCAAGGTGGTGTTCGATAATAACTACCGGCCGCGTTTGTGGGCCAGTGTCGAGGCGGCGCGTGTGGCGTATCACCAGGTCATGGGCGAAGTGGATATCGCCTTGCTGACCGAAGATGACGAGCGTGCGCTGTTTGGTTATGCGGACAGCGAGCAGGTGTTCGCGGCCTATCCGACGTTGGCCGAAGTGGTGCTCAAGCGTGGGGCGGATGCGTGCCTGATCCGTTGCAAGGGCGCGCGCTTTTGCGTGCCGGCCATCCAGGTGGAGAAGGTGGTGGATACGACAGCGGCGGGGGATTCGTTCAGTGCGGCGTACCTGGCCAGTCGGCTCAAGGGTGGTTCGCCTGAGGAGGCTGCCTTGGCTGGGCATCGCTTGGCGAGCCGGGTTATTCAGTTTCCAGGCGCTCTGATTCCTCGGTGATTGGCCGCCTGCGGCGGTTCGGGAGCAAGCCCCCTCCCACAGTTGACCGCATTCCTCCAGATGAAATGCAGTTACTGTGGGAGGGGGCTTGCTCCCGATAGCGGTCTAAAGTCAGACGCTCAATCGCGGTAAAACACCTGCACCAGGTGATACCCGAACTTACTCTTGATCGGCCCGTGAACCACCTTCACCGGCTTCTTGAAGATCACCGCATCAATCGCGCCCACCATTTGCCCAGGTCGTACTTCACCCAAGTCACCGCCGCGCTTGCCTGACGGGCAGGTGGAATACTTCTTGGCCAGCACATCAAACGCTTCGCCCTTGGCAATGCGCTGCTTGAGCTGTTCGGCTTCTTCACTGGTCTTGACCAGGATGTGACGGGCTTGGGCTTTCATCTTGTTACCTTGCAACGGTCAAACGTAAGGGCGCGGGATTATGCCTGAAGTCAGCTGTCAACGCTGATCATGCTGCGGATTTTCGTGGCCAGCAAATCGATGGAAAAGGGTTTGGCCACCATGTCCATTCCCTCTTCCAGAAAGCCCTGGCGCTCGGCGGCTTTTTCGGCGTAACCCGTCATGAACAACACGCGCAGCCCCGGACGGTGCTGGCGGGCGATTTCCGCCAGTTGCCGGCCGTTCATGCCCGGCAGGCCGACGTCGGTCACCAGCAGGTCCACACGCAGGTCAGACTCCAGCAGCGGCAGCGCCGTGCGGGCGTCGGCGGCCTGGTGCGCGGTGTAGCCCAGTTCATCCAGCACATTGACCACCAGCATGCGCACGGCGGGATCATCCTCAACCACCACCACGGCCTCGCCGGCCAGTGCCAGCGGGGCTTCACTCACGTTCGGTGGTTGGCTGCTTTCCAGCGCGGTGCCATACAGGCGCGGCAGGTACAGGCGCACGCAAGTGCCCTGGTCCGGTTCACTGTGAATGGTCACATGGCCGCCGGACTGTTGGGCAAAGCCATAGATCATCGACAGCCCCAGGCCCGTACCCTGGCCGATGGGTTTGGTGGTGAAAAACGGGTCGAAGGCCTTGGCGAGGATTTTCGGCGCCATGCCAGTGCCGTTGTCGCACACGCCGAGCATCACGTAATCCCCGGCCTTGACCGGTTCCAGCGTGGTGATATCGGTGCCGTCCAGGTAACTGTTGGCGGTTTCGATCAGCAGTTCGCCGCCATCGGGCATGGCGTCGCGCGCGTTGATCACCAGATTGAGCAGGGCGTTTTCCAGTTGGCTGGCGTCGGTGTTGACCGGCCAGATGTCCTGGCCGAGTTGCACCTTGAGCGTGATATGTGCGCCCTTGGTACGGCGGAACAGGTCTTCCAGCGACGCCACCAACTGGTTGGGGTCGATCGGTCGACGGTCCAGCGACTGGCGTCGCGAGAACGCCAGCAGGCGGTGGGTGAGGGCGGCCGCCCGATGGGCCGACGACACTGCGGCGTCGGTGAACCGGCCGATTTCGTCACTGCGCCCGGCAGCGATATAGCGCTGCATCAGGTCCAGGCTGCCGATGATGCCGGTGAGCATATTGTTGAAGTCATGGGCGATGCCGCCGGTGAGCTGGCCCACCGCTTCCATCTTTTGCGCATGACGCAACGCATCTTCGGCGCGTTCGCGCTCGAACATTTCGTTTTGCAGGCGCTGGTTGGCTTCGGCGAGCGCTTGGGTGCGCTGGGCCACGCGTTCTTCAAGGTTCTCGTTGAGGTGGCGCAGGGCTTCCTCGGTGAGGATGCGCTCGGTCTCATCGATCACAAAAATGTAGAAACCGTTCACCGAGCCGTCGTTACTGAAGCGCGGCAGGTACTTCATCAGCGCGTGGCGTGGCCGACCGTCGCGATGGGGCGTGACGGTCAGAAAACTGCACGCCTTGCCCTTGAGCGC